>DHGE01000149.1:384-2770 GCA_002402635.1 Deferribacterales bacterium UBA4806 | reverse complement strand
CTATTCCATCCTTAAAAAACATTGTATTTCCAATTACAGGATAATATTTAATTATTTCTTCGGGCAATGGTTTTATTGGAGTATCATCATCATCTTCCCTTTTAGAACCAGTTTTCATATTCATTAATTGTTTTGTGATTAACAATTCTTTTGGGAGTTCTTCATTAGAATCTTTATAAAAATCCACCTCTAACAAATCACAAATCCACTTTAAAGATTTAAAAAAATTGATACCCTTATAATATTCAATTAGCGTAAATATGTCTGATGGTTCTGGCATATCTTTTGTATAATTAATTACTTTTAGATTATCTTTATAGATTGTAACAGCATTAGGATTATCAGATGGAGGAGGATTTCCACAAGTCCAATAACCTGAATTATGAAACTTGATTTTTTGACAATTCAAATTCTCTAAAATATATTCTACTTTATCATTTTCGATAATATATTTTTTTAATTCTTTGACATCCATATTAGGCTCTAATAACTATTCCAACATTATCCCATATATTATAATCCAAGTCATATTCAAATATTGGATAATTTGACTTATTACCTCCCCTATTTTTTTCGGGTTTTAACAAAAAATATTTTTTACTTAAGTCTAATGGCATTCCTTTTGAAGTTCCCCAATAATCATTAGGAAGATATTTATATTTATGATATTCAGAGGGCATAATTCTTTTCCCTAAAAGCATATAATCCACAGGATGTTTAATTTGTTTAGCGTTAGCAATTTCATTACTACTCATATCAAAAATATCCATGTGAACTGCCTGGTCAGCTAATTGAAATACAAACCATCCCCAAATATTCAATTCACTCATTAATTCTTTGAGTTTAGTAAACGATTGTTTTACCGTCATCCAATCATCTGTTCGATAACCTTTCATAGTATCATAGGCAACATAGTCAACAGCATATAAAAGTTTATGTTTTCTGATTTCAAATTCCAATGTTTGATCAGAATAATCTGTTCCCACATTCTTGAAGAATATAAGTTTTTCTTTTCTACTATCAATCCATTGACCAATTTTTATTATGTTTCTATACTCCTCAGAGTCTCTTTCTAATCTATTGAGAAAATCTTCTTCACTTTCAGTATAAATATCATGCTGATCTTTTTCTCTTTGAATGAATACTCCATTTTTATCTCTATACTTTCCTAAAACAATTTCCCCTTCCATTTTTCTCATTTTAATACCATGTAATTCCTGGAAGCATTCATTATTAACAACCGTTGTAATTAGACAAGACTTTAAATCTTCTTCATCCATTTCATTTGACATAATTAAAACAGGTTTATTTTTTACTAATGCTATATAACTCATAAGCATAACGAGATTTCTAGTTTTCCCTTCATTACTAAGAAATCCAGTTAATACAGCTTTCCCTAATCTCATTCCCTTAAACATTTCATCAATAACAATCCAGGGATAAGAAAGACCTGCCTGTGGCTTTATTACATAAGATTTAATATCTTTCTCTGCATTTTCATTTAAAATAATACTTTCTTGATTGGAGAGAATAACTGTATGAATTTTATCAACTTTAGAACGCAACATTTTGAAAATATCTTGAGCACTCCAAACGTCAAACTTTTTATGAGTGATAAGTTTTTCAACATTGTATCCGCTTCTATGAAACTCTCTAAGTAAAGAATATTTTTTTAATATCCCAAAATAATTATCAAAATCTTCTGGATCAGATAAATTCATCCAATCATCTATTGTTTTATATCCCCCATATTTTTTATAAAGTTGCATCCTTTTATCATCCATAATCATAAAAGAATTTACTTTCGTTTCATTTATTTTCTGAGATATAGTTTGATATATTATTTCAAAACAATCATATAAAAATTTTGATACCTCTCCTGCAAAATCATACTTTGATTTAATTGATGATCCATATGAAATATACAATTCTGGATTTTTATAAAATGCTCCAACTAATGCTATTTCATTTGGAATGTTTTCTAAGTCTTTTTGTTCAATCAATTTTTAAATCTCCTCTAAGTATTGAGATAAATCTTTTTCGTTGTTTGTGATGTTTTGTTCGATTCCTATAGAACTTCTAAAATTATTAGTTGGTTGTGAAGATTCTATGGATTGTATCATTTCTATTTGTTGTTCTTCCTGTTTTCTCCTCCATTCATAATAACTACTCGATTTATTGATTATAACACTTAAATCATAATTCAATCTATTTTCTGGACTGAGTTTTTTCCCTTTATTTATATTATAAATATTAATTTGTTCTAAATTATGCCATTGTCTTTTAAACATATCCAAAATATCTTCTGGAGGAATTTTTATATTAATGTCTTTCCAAGTTCCGTTGTATATATCTGCTAATTTTTGATATATGTAAGTTGGAATTA
>DHGE01000149.1:0-238 GCA_002402635.1 Deferribacterales bacterium UBA4806 | reverse complement strand
TTCTTTACACAATCCACACTTCCGAGTGGTTATAATCATGCTACCTCCCGAAGTACCTTATTTTATCTTTTTGTTTTAAAATAGGGAAGAATTTTATTCTTCTTCCCTATTTTACTGAATTCTACCAATAATATACCTATAACGCTATCTACCAATAATATACCATTAAAAACGCCTTAAATTGCCTAAAACCTGCCTCTAACAGCCTTCTAAAACCAATAAAATGAACATTTTATTT
>DHGE01000155.1:4048-7559 GCA_002402635.1 Deferribacterales bacterium UBA4806 | reverse complement strand
ATGATAAGTATCCTTTAAAAGTTCATAAATAATTTGTGAATTATTTTTATCAAAGTTAACAAGCCTAGTTAATGAAATATCATATAATTTGTTAATATTTTCTTCTAACATATAATCTACAGATGAAGCAATTGTACAAGCAATACTTTGTTGATTTGCTTCAAGCTGTTCAACACTTTTCTTTATAATATAAAATGAAATTACAGCAAAAGTGATTGTAATAAATAGAGTAAGTAACAATATAATAGTAAGTATTTTTTTCTGCATTTATTCTATTAATCTTTCGTTCTCTTTTCTTTGATTTTCCTTTTATACTCCTTTAAGTGTTCTTTAATATATCTCTCCCTTGATAAATAACCTGTAATGATAGAGCTATCTAAGGGGATAACGTCAGGATTGAATATAGCATTATATATATGAGATATGATAATAATAAGCAATATAATTGCCTGATAAAAATGAACTATCTTGGCAATGGGTATTATTAAGCCAGGGAAATAAGCCGTAAAGAAAGTAGGAAACCATAAAATAATACCAGAAAGGGCTAATAAAGAGATACTTACAAAAACTCCCCAATATTCAAATTTTTGTCTATAGGTGTAACGATCATTTTCAGCTCTATTGTTTGTTTTCCCCATGTAATACTTAAAATCTTTTATAAAATTATGAAAGTCATCTTTATTGATTAGCATAGAAAATTCCATATTGTAATAAATAATAGCTATTACATTAAAAAATATATGTTGAAGAAATAAAATGATTAATAATATTCCTATGCATCTATGGACTAAGATTGTTATATCGATCCCGCCAAAATTTACTATAATCCACGTTGCAATATCTGAGGTATAAAACTTTTGTATAAAACCTGTAAGTATAAGACATGAGACGATTATAAATAATAATAAGTGCTCAATAATCCTATAAATAGAAAATCTTCTAATTTTATCATTAGTGTGCATTTTTTTTATTCTCATCTACTTATTGCATATCTCCAAATTGAAAGTAGTACTTGCAATAAAATACCTATTACTAACGCAATTATAAATATCTTATATCCCCATAATATTATGAACAATGATGGATTTTTTTGAAATGTAGGAATATAATGAGACAGCCATGCATCAGTAAAATTCAATGTAACATTATGATGGCATTTTTTGCATGCTTTAACAAGTTTTTCTTTTAATGTTTTTTTATCCAAAGTTCTTGTGCTAGTTATATTATGGATACCATGACAATTAACACAAGTTGCTATTTCTTTTATATTATTATTATTATTACTAATTTCTGGTAATTCATTTAAGTAAATACTTAATCTTTTGCCATGGAAATCGGATAAATATGTGCTTACTACTTGTGTAGAAAGTCCATATTTGTTCATAATTTTTTCATTTGAATGACATTTCCCGCACATTTCAGGTATATGTAGAGTAAACTTTTTGCTTAAGGGGTCCTCAATTTTATGAGATGTGTGACAGTCTATACAATTTGGTACATCTTTATTATGTTCATCAAAAAGAGCATATCCATGTATACTTTTAGCGTATACTTCATATACTTCTTTATGGCATTCTCCACATTTTTTTGTTATTTTCACTCTTTCTTTTCCAAATTTCTGAATACCATGATAGCCATGACAATTTGTGCACAAGGGTACCCTTTCATCTCCTTTAGATAACAGTTGGCTGTGTATACTATCTTGATACATTGTGTATTTATCAAAATGACACCGTCTACATACTTCTGCGTTTGCAACGCTAAGATTACGACGATTCTTAAAATATCTTATAGGATGATATTCTTGGGAAAAACCAAAATGGCATTCAGTACAATTAATTTCACTATGTACTGAATTTTTAAATTCTTGCATATTAAATTTTATTGACAATTTTTCATTATTTAAAAATTTAATTTCTATACCCTTTGAATGACAGCTTAAACAATATTTTTTGTCATTTTCTCTTTCAGAATATAATATATCTCCTGTAACAGTATAGTGAGGGCTATGGCAATTAGTACATATTAAAAAGTCTTCATATTCTTTTTTATTAATAAAATTTTTATGAGTCTTTTCATTTAGTATATTATAATGGCAATTGTTGCATACATGCGAGGACATAATTTTATATTGATTATAAGTTCTGTATCTTCTTTCAGGATGGTTCTTGTCAGTAAAGGTGACATGACATTCAGAGCATTTTAAATTTTTATGTGCAGACTGAAGATATTTTTCACTATTTACATATACTTCAATTTTTTCATCATTTTCAAATATTTTAAACTGATTTCTTTTATTATGGCATGCTAAACAGTTTTCATTAATCGTAGAATTCTTTTCTGCATATGAAGATTCTGGTGTAGTAATAAAAAGGGGAAATATAATGATATAACACACCCCGAATTTCAAGTGTCTAAGAAATTCAGGGTGTAGGTTTTTAAATATAGCCTTCATAACTAATTAATGAGCTTTTTCTCCCGAGTATTCTGGCAAAGTCCTTGTAACAGGCATTCTATTAAGTATCCATCTGAAAAGTAATATGTGAAATGTGCTGATTCCTAATACTACAGCAACTTCGGGCATTGGAGGTATAATATGTTCTAAATGGCCGGGCATTTTCCAGTTTAGTACAAATATACTAACATTTAATCTATTCAATATTATACCAACTAATCCATATATTGCACCAAATCTTGCAATAAATAAGTTTTTTGTTTTAGCAGCAAAAGATAAAATTATGGCTGGCAAAAGTACAAACCCGAAAATCTCTAGTAGATACCAGTAGCCATAACCAGTATTCAATAAATTCCAGTTATTACTGTGAGCGACTGTAATAACTTTTAAAATAAAGTATACGTACATCGTTATAGATGCTGCTTTAGCATAGCCGATAGTTTGCCATGGAACATTCTTTAAAAAGAAATTATCTGTTACATGTCTCATATATCTATTTACCAGCATACTAACAAAGATCATCATACAAAGTGCTGCATATATACTTGAGCACAGATATAAAATCCATATATAAGGTGTATGCCACAGTGGATGAAGTTTTCCTGGTGCAAGCAAGTACATAGCTCCAAGTGCAGATTGATGTAGAGTGGATAGTATTATTCCTGCTATTGTTAATCCTATTGTCATTACCATTGCCCAATGTCTAACTCGTTTCATTTGTAACCATTCTGTTAGTGTAGTACTAAATTCAAGAAATTGCACGGATAAATATAAAGCCACATGCCAAGCAATTAAAAAGAGTACCGACGCAGTACCAAAACCTAATATCATGGGGTAATATATTCTCCATGGTCTACCTAAATCAACAAGTAAAAAAATCACTGCAAATAAATAACCTAAAAAACCAGTCAAATAACTCAGGCGTACTTGGGATTGTAGCCCTTTGTAGCCAAATATATAGTAAGCTGTCGATATAACGAATCCAGTAGCAGATAATGGCACACCACCAAATAGGCCCCATCCTAAAAATAAGCCCCAGGGGACATCATGTGAAGC
>DHGE01000155.1:0-4025 GCA_002402635.1 Deferribacterales bacterium UBA4806 | reverse complement strand
AGGGAGCGACAATATTCTTCAAATGTCATGTTCATTAATATTTTATTTTTTACCCATTGAAAATAACTAAACTTTTTATTTTCATATTCCATGTTATTTTCCCCCCTTTGTAGTGTCATCTTCGTTGTTTTTATCTAATTTATCTCTATGTATATTACTATAATAAATTGCTGTGAACAGCGCAGGCCAAACTGTTAAGACTATTGGAACCGCAGAAAGAAAGCCCATGGTTTCTTCAATTAATGGATTATCTGGCAAATCACCTGGGAGCCCTATTTTTTCAAAGGGTACACTAGAAATGTACATCCAACTTGAACCCCCAACTTCATTTTCACCGTAAATATGATCAATATATTTACCTGGTTCTTTGTTTATTCTCTCTCTTGCTATTTTAATTAAATCTATTCTTTTCCCAAAAGTTAAGGCTCCAGTTGGACAGGCCTCAGAACAAGCTGTTCTTTTGCCTTCCTTTAATCTATCATAGCAAAAAGTACATTTTATAATTTTGGGCTCTAAGGCACTCCAGTAATCGTAAGCTGGAATATAATAAGGACAGGCGGTCATACAATAACGACATCCAAAGCATCTATCTTCATTATAATATGTTACACCTTCTTTAGTTTTCGAATAGGCGTGAATAGGGCAAGATGAAGCACAGGCTGGTTCATTGCAGTGCATGCATTGTATTTTGCGATATATCGTTTGACCATTAACATCATATTTGTTAACAACTGTATATGCTTTTTCATTAGGCCTTCTATTTTTATCAAAAACAGATGGATCATCGAAGGATTTATCTGGCTTGGGAAGTTTATTCCATTCATTACATGCCTTTTCGCATTGTCTACAGCCAACACATCTTGTAACATCTACCAATACACCATAGACTTCGCTTCTATTTTTAGCAAAATTTTCATAGGCATAGGTTTTTTTATTTGATGTTAATAAAGTGCCTCCTGAGAGTGCCAAAGTTCCACCTGCGACCCCCATGGATTTAAGAAATTTTCTTCTGCTGATTTTTTTATCTATATTTTTTTTATTCTTCATTTTTAGAGACCTCCTCATCTTTTTCTTTATTTGGTATATGGCAAATCTCTAAACAGCCTTTAGGATCTTTGCCTATATTCCCCATATTCTTATGACATGTAAAGCACTTTTGATGATATGCAACTTTTAAATCTGGAATTAATGGTGAGCCTATATTGTATGTGCTGTGGCAAGATTTGCATGGTAAAAAAGTATTGACAATTGATTCTTTAAAAACTGTATTGCTTAAATTATGACAACTGTGACATTTGGTTAATTCATTATTTGTTGGATGCATATGATGACACACAGCACAATCACCTGCCATTGCCTCATGGTTTTTATGATTAAATGACACTGCAGGGAAATCCTTTTCAACACTATTCAATATGATTTTATCAGGAGCTGTTTTTGACTCAGCAATATTTATATTGATTAATATAAAAAAAACAACAATAAAAAGCTTTATTAGATTTTTCATGATTCTCTCCTTATTATATTAAAATTAAGCTGGGATATAAATCCCAGCTTAATTTACTACTTTTCTTTTGTTTCTGAATTTAAGGATTTTTTTAAATTTTCTTTGTTGTCAGTTTTTTTATCTCTTTCTGCTTTACGTCCTGACAGGTATGCTTCCATTGGTCTCCAACCAAAGGCAGTCTCTCTTCCAATCAGAACAAAAACTGAACCTAAGGTGGCCACCATTAGCATATAGATAAATGCAAAGGGGAGAATAAGCAGATAGCCAAGTCCTATGAATGGAGCAGCAATTAACCGACCAATGGTTTTAAATAAACCCGATATACCCATTTGTTTGAGATGTACAAAATCGTCTTGTGCAGTATCAACGAAAAAGGGGAAAGGTTTATCTTTTAGTATTTCCCAGAAGATAATGAAAATTCCAATAGCTGAAAGTGCCAGTAAATACTCAACTCCTTTAACATGAGTTATAAAATCAAATAGACTGTTCATTTTTTACCTCCTTTTATTTTTTTACCTTTCAAGTAAGCAACTTTTGGTTTCCATTCAAAAGAGAGCAGCATTGCTATTAAGTCTTTTAGACCCTTCCATATTCTAATTCCTGTAGTAAATAGAACCATGCAAACAGTAATAATAGGTAGTAAAAGAAAATAGAATAATCCTATAAATGGAGCAGCAATAATCAATCCAACTAATTTAGGACCTTTAATGCTTTGTCTTCTTTCTTCACATGCTATCATTTTAATCCTCCTTGCCCATATAAATATATTTCTAATATGAGCTATTTTAGTTTACATTTTAAATAATAATGCATTAGTTGTAAAAAACTATTGGATGTAATACCTATTTTCTAGGGAAAAAATACCTATAATAAATTTTTAAATATACTATATGATTTTTTTAGTAAACAGTTATACTTTTAGCAATTTTAAGTAGTTCTTGAACTTGAAGTTTTCCAATTAGTGTAAGCTGGCCTTTTTCTATAGCGATTTCTATCCTACTGCAATATTCTCTATCTGAACAGAATCCTGAATAAATTTTTGTTTTATGATTCTTTATATTTAAAAATGACTCTTCCAGAATCTCTTTTATATTAATGTGACTTTTATAATTAAATTTTTTATGATGAATCTGAAAAATTTCTAATACTATTTCATTATTCTTGTTTACGTATTCAGTAACTATTGCTTTAACTGGTTGAGTTTGGGCATATATTTTAGCTGGTGGCCATTTGATGCTGGATGGGAAATATGTTGGTAAATATATATTAGTAATATTTGTTATACTTTTTACTTCATCAAGGCTATTATATTCCTTGAAGGAACCAGTTTTAGATTTATTAATATTATTCAATAAAAAGAGAAAAGCTATTAATGCAAAACAAGATATTAAAAAATTGATGATTTTAAACATTATACAATTATATTATATAGTAATTAATAATAACAATACTTATCAATGTTAAAAATAATTTTGCATAAAAATATTTAATCTTTTGCTTATTGTTAAATCTTAAGAGTTTAATTCTGTATAAAATTTTATTTCTTTCTATATCATCTCTATTAACATTTTCATTTTTAATAAATAATTTATATAATGCTCTTGCTAAAGCTTGTGGGTTTTGTGTAATATCCGATGCTATTTTATCACATATTATCTCTTCTAAATTAATAATACGTCTAAATTGTAAAAGTGCTACGGGACAGTAAAATTGTAAAATTCTAAAGATATATATAAAGATCAGAATATATTTTTTATTTCTTCTAATATGGGCAATCTCATGGGCAACCACTGCTTTTAACTCATTTTTGTTTAAGATATCAATAACACATTTTGATAGGATTATTTTATTCATTTTGCCAGTTAATGAAAAAATAAGTAAAATTTGATCAGAATCTATAATTTCAACAGATATGCTATCACTTTTTAAATCCTTTAAAATTTCTTGAATTGTAGATTCATGTTTAGATGGAATAGATAATGTGTCAAGATTATCATCATTTTTTTTAAATTTATAAATTATGAGAGGCAACACTTCCTGAAAAATAAATATTAAAGTTGAAATAAAAATTATTAATAAAAACAGGTAAAAAAAGGGATGTAAATCAAAAACTTCGTAAAATAATATGCTATTAATATCAAAAAGAGCGCGGCCTCTATAAGGAATATTCATTCTTTCAGGGTTTATAGTTTCATATAAAAAAAAACATATAGGTGGTATTAATATTGGTATATAATGAAAAAACTGTTTTTTATAAGGATCATTAATTTGCCAGATCATTATTGATCTTTCAGTTATCATGATTGCAATTAATGCATAAAAAACAGTTTCAATTATATATATGGTAGGTATTGAATTATAATATAATAAATAAATATTCATTAAATTTATATTATATACAATAATATAAGGAATTAAACGAAATAATTAATGTAATTTTGCCTGATATTTTTATAATGGTAGAGTTTATTAAAAAGACGAAATGCATACGAAGTGACCGGGTAAAGTAAGAGGTACC
>DHGE01000044.1 GCA_002402635.1 Deferribacterales bacterium UBA4806 | reverse complement strand
CAGGGTCTCCTTCAACAACATCAGCGATTAACGCTCCTTCTGTTTCTTTCATTCCAAAAGATTTTGCGAGTTTTTCATCTAATGGCTGAACAACTACACCTAACCATCCTCTTACTACTTTACCTGCTTTAAGATTTTCATAGATATCTTTAAACATATTTACAGGGATTGCAAAACCAAGCCCTTGGCCTGTTGGAATAATAGCTGTATTAATACCAACTACCTCACCTTTTAAGTTCACAAGTGGCCCACCAGAATTACCAGGGTTTATTGATGCATCAGTTTGCATGAAATTATCGTAAGGGCCTTCTCCTAGAAGTCTCCCTTTTGCACTAACAATACCGGCAGTCACAGACCATTCTAGCCCAAAAGGGTTCCCAATAGCTAAAACCCAATCTCCAACTTCTGTTGCATCAGAATCGCCAAGGGGCAACTGTTGCAATGTTACTGAACCAGGATCTATCTTTAATAATGCCAGATCTGTTAATGGATCAGTTCCTACTATCTTAGCTTTAAATTCATGCTTATCAGAGAGTTTTACAATTATCTCATCAGCACCATCTATAACATGATTATTCGTTACTATATAGCCATCATTTGCATCAACAATAAAACCTGAGCCAAGTGAGGAACTTTTAAATTCCCTGGGACCGTAAAACTCTTTAAACTCATCTCCAAAAAACCTTTTAAAAAATTCATCATCAAAAAAATCTGGAACAAATCTTTGTTTTACTGTCTTTGTTGTGCTGATATTTACCACACCATTTTTTGTTCCCTTTACAACATCAGAAAAACTATAAGGGATTTCTACAGCAAAGCTTGAAAGTGAAACACACAATAGAGCCAGAAATGTCACTACTTTAAGTCTTTTCATTGTTTTTCTTCCTCCTTTTTTATGTATAGGTATAAAAATCTTTTCATCTCTTTAAAAGGTATTGTTCCAATTATTGCATAAATATATCCATTCTTAGCTATGCGATAAACATAGTTACCAAAAATGATCTTATTTTCTTCAGGTATAGATTTCCTGAATTTTTTTTTAAATATGGAAAATCTATTTAAACCATCACTATACAATACATGCATTATATTATTTTCAGTTTTTATATATATTGCGTTGAAACCCTTATAATAACTTACAGGAACTGTATCTACCTGAACCTTGCGGTATATTTTTTTAATTTTTTCTTTACTATCATCATAATTTAAAAAAACATAGTAATATAATAGTTTATCAAAAAGATCATAGACTTCCTCTCTAAGCACTAAATTACCTTTTACCCATACGACATGTCTGAATCTATCATTAAAAATCGGCACAAAATTATATACATTTAAATTATCATCCAAAAACCTAACATTATAATATATGTTAATCTGATAATAATCACTATCGATATCTTCTAAATCCAATGTTTTTTCTATTAATTTTACTGCAAGATATTGCAGTTTGTTATCAACACTATCAAAGTCTGACAAGACATTCTCATAATAAGTTTGCTCGTCTAGTGCTATCTTAAAATAAAGTGTGCTTTTTAAAGCAAAAGTTGATGTTTCAATTAATAGAAACAGTGCTATTAATATAATTAATTGAAAGGAGAACCTCATTGCAATAGATTAACATTCTCTATATCCGGAAATTCTTGCAAAAAAGAATTATCTAAATGCTGAATAACCAGATTTTCTATATTAGTTTTATTGGTAAACTGGTTATTAATAAAATATGAAAATAAAAAAAAGATAAGTAAAAACAATAACAAACTAACAGTTTTCTTTACTAAACCTGTACCTGCTACCTTTTTACTGAATAATGGAACAACCTTTCCTTTTGAACTATTGCCTTTTATCTTATGCATAATATTTTTAGATAAATCTACATTAATATTTACATTGTATGATTTTTTAATGTTATCTTTCAGATAAAGCATATTTTTCATGTAAATACTACATTTTTCACATTCTTTTAAATGATTATGAAGATTTTCTTCTTCAAAAATACTCAGTTCGCCATCAATATATATAGAAATTAACTCATGATATTGCTTGCAATCCATCTGCTAACCCCTGATTTATTAACCTATCTTTTATAATTTCTCTGGCATAGTGCAATCTCGATCTAACAGTTCCAACAGGAATCTTCATTGTTTCAGAAATCTCTTCATAAGATAACCCTTCCACTTCTCGCAATATAATTACACTTCTTAATCTTTCAGGTAATGAATCAACAAATCTTTTTATGTATTTGGCCAATTCTTTATTTAACATAAGAGCTTCAGGTGATTTGTTAAATGGTCTATCTACTTCAATTGGGTTGTCATTTTTTAGAAAATCCAAAACTTCTTCTGTAGATCCAATATTTCTTTTATTATGGTGCAAATATAAAAAAGATTTATTAATAGCAATTTTTTTAATCCAAGGATAAAAATAATTCCTATTTTTGAGGGTTTCTAACTTTTCATAGGCTGTTACAAAGGAATCTTGTAAAATTTCCTCAGCTATATCATTATTCTTTACAATTGTTACCACTGTTGCAAACAATTGGTTTTGATATTTCAAAATTAAAAATTCAAATTGATCACTATTTCCAGAAAGGACCTCTTCAATAACCTTTACATCATCCACTATTCAACACTCCATTTCTCTTTTATTTAAAAGATATTATAATAAAAAATAAGTTCAAAAACAACCTTTATCAAGTAAAATTATTTGATTCCTTTAATTCAGCGATAGATATAGATATAGTTAAATAGCCAAGATGGTTCATAATAGTACCTCTGAAATAACTAGACAAATAACTTTGGAGGTTATAAGATGCATATTAAAATAAGGAATGGTAAAAATCAATTAACAGCTTTTTAGGGATACCTTTTTAATAACAAAAATGTGTAGGTAATTGGGCATAGAATCATATATAAACAGTCACTTAGATAGGACAGGTTCTAATAGGGAATATAACAATTATTGATAATAAAATATAAAGATTGTAGAATTGTTTTAAAATAATATCTTCTATTGCAGGATTAAAGTATTATAGAATACTTGACACTTTAATATTAATATCTTATAGATTATGTTTGCTATTAAATTATGGAGAGGTGTCCGAGTTGGTTGAAGGAGCACGATTGGAAATCGTGTGTACCCTTTACGGGGTACCGAGGGTTCGAATCCCTCCCTCTCCGTTAAAAGCGACAGGGCCATTGCAATAGTTTGTATGCAAACCCCGCCAGGCCCGGAAGGGAGCAACGGTAGCATACAATCTATGTGCCAGTGATTCCCTGTCGCTAATATAACTGACAATAACTGTGGAGAAAATTTATGATATCTGATTTACGAAGAAAAAAAATAGTTACACTTTTCCTATGGCTTGTGATCATATCTTTTATTGGTACAATCTTTCTGGTATGGGGTGTTGGTGGAAAAGCTGATAAAACAAATTATGCTTTTAAGATAAATGGACAGGAAATTAGTATGAATGAGTATCAAAGTACTCTTACTAATATGGAAAACACATTCAAACAGCTTTTTGGTGATCAATATAATAAATTTATAAAAACCATTGACATTAAAGAAAGGGTTAAAGATGAAATAATACATAGAACCCTTCTTTATCAAGAAGCATTAGAAAAAAAGATTCCTGTTTCAGATA
>DHGE01000022.1:2252-3151 GCA_002402635.1 Deferribacterales bacterium UBA4806 | reverse complement strand
AAAATAGAGTACTCAAATAATAATTTGTTTAACAATTCAAAAGAAGCAAAGGATTTAACTATTACAGAGGTTGATGACTATACAGGGAAAATTACTCTAAAGGATTTACCTCCTGGACAAAAGCTATTTTATAGAGTATATTTTAAAAATCTNNCCACTGCTTTAGAACCAGTTAAATTCCTATGGTCTTCAGGAATAGGTACAGATGGATTTGGTATAAATAGTGCTTGGGGTGGTATGAAAATTTTTAAAACAATGTTAAACAGACAAGCCGAATTTTCAATATTAGCAGGAAATATTATATCTGCAGATGTTCCCTTGGAATCTTCTAAAAAAGTAGATAGCAAAAGGGTCTGGTATAATGTTGTTACAGCAGACAAACAAAGAGTAGCTGAAAGTATTTCTGATTTCTGGGGGCATTATAGATATAATTTGTTAGATGAAGCTTTTAGAAAATTCATTGCTAATAATGCTATTTATGCAATATGGAATGATCATGAATTTTACAATAACTGGTATCCAGATGAAGTTATAAATGATGCACGCTATAAAGAAAAGAGCATAAATGTTATTGTAGCAAATGGTAAAAAAGCTTTTTTTGATTATATGCCTATAAGAATAAACAGCTATGCACCAAATAGAATATATAAAAATATACAATATGGTCCTTTTTTAGAATTATTTTTATTAGATACGAGAAGTTACAGGGGTACAAGTAATGAAAATACACAGGAACAAAAAAATGCTTTTACATCTTTACTAGGCGGTTCTCAACTCTCTTGGTTGAAAAATTCTTTGCACGAATCTAAAGCTCTCTGGAAAATTATTGTACTTCCTCAGCCAATAAGTTTTATACTGAAAGATGGTAAGGCAGCATTTGATGGTATAGCCAATATGGA
>DHGE01000022.1:0-2227 GCA_002402635.1 Deferribacterales bacterium UBA4806 | reverse complement strand
AACTTTGCTGCTGCTCTTTCTTATGATCCATCCTTGGCAAAGGCAAGTGATTTTAATCCATTCTATGAATTTATTGCAGGTCCCTTAAATGGTGCAACAGAGGGGCTAAAAAAAGTGGATAACACCTTTGGCCCGAAAATTATGTTTTCAAGATCTGCAAATAACAATTTTAACATATTATCTCCATTAGATGGCTTTCAATTTTTTGGAGAAGTAAACATAGAAAGAAATGGTAAACTGACAGTCACTCTTAGAGATATAATAGGAAAAGCCCTATATAGTAAGTCATTAGAACCACAATAAATATATTTGGAGGCAATGTATGTTTAAAGGTCTTATTTCAATAATACTGTTTTTCTTAACTACCTATTCTATATATTCACAAGATTTACCTGTGAATAGACCTGATAGGCAAGGTTATAACGAGTTAAGCTACTCAAACGTTAGAAATCTCTACTCTGTTGAAATGCTATACAATACAGTTAAAAATGGAGATGCCGACGGATTAAAACTTGATTTGACAAGTATCGACAAACTATTAGATGGGAGCCGTATTAATCCCAATAATATTTATGGTAATATCTATGTTGGACCTTATCCTTTTGAATCTTCTGAAGCCAAATATGTGTATAAAAGATTTAGAGAAGAATCGATTATTAAAAATGGGCAGGGAACGATAAAGATTGCTTCCTTACTTGGGGAAAAGACAAACTCTGAAAACTGGGTTGACAGGGGGACAGTTTTAGTCCGCTTGAAATTGTTTCTAGAAGAAACAGACGAAGACACTTTTTTAGGTGTTTATGATTTTCCTGTTAATTTCTATTTTTCAGGCAACTTCACAGTTCAACCATCCATTACAGAGGGACCATTTGTGTATAATGTCTCAAGTGATGAACCAACTAAGATTAATATATATTTTAGAACTTCTTTACCTACTAAAACAACGTTGAATGTAGGTGGAGTAAATTTTGAAGACAAAGAAACAAATATACATGATTTTGAAATAACAGGTTTACAAGCGAATAGTAGATATATTTATACACTTGACATAAATGGGATAAAATCAAGGGAATATAATTTTTTTACAGCTCCCCTTAAAGGTTCTGAAACTGTTTCCTTTGCTTTTACAGGAGATTCCAGAGAAGGTGTTGGTGGAGGAGAACACGAGTTTATGGGAATAAACGCCAATGTTTTAGAGAAGCTTGTCAATATTGCTACTACATATAGGAATATTGGGGTTAAATTGTTTCTCTTTGGTGGAGATTTGGTAAATGGATATACGAGTTCTAAGGATGATTTTTCAACAATGCTCTATGCCTTTAAGCAGATTGTTAGCCCCTATTGGTGCAGTTATCCTTTTTACAGTGTAATGGGCAACCATGAATCTCTGTTGAGAATTTTTAGTGACGGAAAAAAACAGATAAGCCTTGATAGGTGGCCATATGACTTGGATAGTTCTGAAAGTCTATTTGCAGATAATTTTTTTAATCCTGTTAATGGACCTGTTACCACAGATAATAGAAGACCATCATATAAAGAGAATGTGTTCTCCTTTACATATGGTAATATTAAGTTTATAGGGTTTAATAACAATTACTGGTATTCTTCTGATCCTCAAAATTTTGGTGGTTCTCCTGAAGGCTATATTATGAATGACCAATTAAGTTGGATAAAAGAGGAATTAAAAAAAGCTGATGCAGATGATTATATTAAATACATAATTTTGGTTGCACAAGAGCCTATTTTTCCTAATGGAGGGCACATTTCTGATGCTATGTGGTATAAAGGTAATAATAATATAAAAGCTTATACATATAGAAATGGAAGATTAGAAGGCGAAACCAAGGGAATTATAGATGTGAGAAATGAATTTGTAGAGGCAGTAACATCATCAAAAAAAGTAGCAGCTGTGCTGACAAGCGATGAACATGCCTATCACAAAATGTTATTAACAAAGAATATTCCAATTGGGAATCCATCAAAGGACGATAAAAATGGAAATGGTATAATATGTGAGCAAAACGAAACATGCTCCCCCCTAAATATAGAATATTCAACCTGGTTTATAACATCAGGTGGAGCAGGTGCCCCTTATTACAGCGAAGAATCAACACCATGGAACACCTATTTAAAAAATAGGGGTGACTCAAACAATTACAAGTATTCTTCACAGTACAATATACTTATATTTGAAGAGATCGGTGGTAGACTTGCATTGACCGTTCAA
>DHGE01000127.1 GCA_002402635.1 Deferribacterales bacterium UBA4806 | reverse complement strand
TCTACCACCCTTTTTTTTAAAATTAGCACATATATCAAGTCTTTTAGGTAATTCTAACATAGTATTTGTATTATATGATTTTATTCATAAAAATATATGTGTAAATGAATGTAAGTCAATAAAATTGGGTTATATTTTATATAACCGTATTGTTTGTTGCTAGCCATAAATAATCTTTAGGAGATTTAAACATTTATATTTATTTTTTATCAATTACAGGAAAGGTAGAACTACCTTCCGGGAAAACTACTACTTCAGCATATTTTTTGAGTCTACGGCAAGAAAAATATTTTTAAGGCCTCCCCCAAATCCTGCCCATAGATGAGGTTCTATCGTACCAATAATAATGGCTATATCGCACTCTGCAAATTTTTTTATTAATATATTAATAAAATTAGCAGTTGCAATTAGTATTAAGTAATAACCGATATAAAAAATTCTGTTAACCCCGTACAATTAATTCATTATACTCCGGAAATAATCACCTGCAATTTTATCTTTTATAAGTGTTAAATTTCAAAACATTATTTTATAATAAGTAATAATCTTTAATTATTAATATGATCGGATCGTATTAATAAGAAAAAAAATATAGCATAATTTTAAAAAATAGTATTAAATTAACAGTATAACCTTGTATTATATGAGAATGTTAAAATATTAAGTAGAATATAATATAAAATAGGAGGTATGTATGAAAGGATTAATGATGAACTATCAGCTGACAATTCCTCATATATTAGAAAGAGCAAATAAGCTTTTCTATGATAGCGAAGTAGTTACAAGAAAACCTGATAAATCAATTGTAAGATATAAATATAAAGATTTATATAAAAGGGCACGAGCATTAGCAAAATATCTTACTAATTTTGGTCTTTCCTCAGGTGATAGAGTTGCTACTCTTATGTATAACAATTATATCCACTTAGAAGCTTATTTAGGTATTCCTTCAGCTGGATTTGTTTTACATACTGTAAATATTAGACTCCACGAAGATGAAATAGCTTATATTATAAATCATGCACAAGACAGAATCCTTATTATAGAAGATACATTATTCCCCCTTTTAGAAAAAATAGAGAAGAAAATAAAAGTTGAGCAAATAATAGTAGTACCATTAAAAGAAAATAATGCTCCAGAAGAATATATTGACTATGAAGCAGTCGTTATGAAGACAGATGGAAAGGATTTTATATATCCTGATATACAGGAAGACGTGGCAGCTGGTCTTTGTTATACCTCAGGAACAACTGGTAAGCCAAAGGGAGTATTGTACTCTCATAGAGCTATCTCTTTGCATGCACTGGCCATTTCTCTTCCTGATGTATCAAATATAAAATTTTCAGATACAATTACACCTGTTGTTCCAATGTTTCATGTTAATGCATGGGGTTTTCCTTTCGCTATGACAATGCATGGGTGTAAACAGGTTTATCCAGGTCCACACCTTGATGCTAAAAGTTTGTTAGAGCTTTATGAAAAAGAGAATGTCAATTTAACCGTAGGAGTGCCTACAATATGGTTGACTGTTGTTGGTGAATTGGAAAGAAAAAAATATAACTTACATAAGGACTTTACTTTTCTTGTTGGCGGAGCCTCTGCACCACAGGGACTTATAAAAAAAATATTAGATCTTGGCTACAATGTAATACATGGCTGGGGAATGACTGAGACAACACCAGTGGGATTAACAAATACATTAAGGCCTGAAATGAAAAATTTAAGCAATGAAGAAAAAAGTGCACATTTAATAAGACAGGGAACCCCTTTACCATTTATAGAGATAAAAGGTATGAATGAAAATGGAGAGATCCCTTGGGATGGTAAGACTATGGGAGAACTTTACATAAGGGGGCCCTGGATAGCATCAGCTTACTATGGTGTTGAAGCACCAGAAAAATTTATGGATGGTTTTTTTGCAACAGGTGATATCGTGATAATAGATAAAAAAGGTTACGTAAAAATTGTAGACAGAAGCAAAGATTTAATAAAATCAGGTGGAGAATGGATAAGTTCAGTTGATTTAGAGAATGCCCTGATGAGTCACAATAAGGTAAAGGAAGCAGCTGTTATAGCTTATCCTCATCCTGTGTGGCAAGAAAGACCTATTGCTTTTATTGTTATAAAAGAAGAAGAACATTTGACTGAGGATGAACTTAAGGAATTCTTATCTCAAAAATTTGCAAAGTGGTGGCTTCCTGATTATTATATTTTTATTGATGAAATACCTCGGACTTCAGCGGGAAAGTTCTTAAAAAGAAAGCTAAGAGATGACTTGTCGAAATATCTTAAGGATATTGGAGGGTTGTAGTAATTCAAATACCATTTAGTAAAGTATAAATATAGTAAAGAATATATATCACAAGAAACAACTAGGGCTGCAATAATTTAATTATTTATAAATCTAGGTTAAATAATTCTTTTATATCCTTTTTAACGTTAGGTAAGTTTCCATACTTTTCAATATAGAGTATTACTTTTTCTATACATTCACTTTCAGCGTTGCCTGTTTCATCTATATCAAGCTTGACCTTCAACTGACCTAATAAAATTTTTAGAGAGAATGAAACAATTGAATGCTTGTCTAAATTTCTTATTACATCAATAACTTTTTTCTTGTCAATATTTTTGACATTAGCCATAATATTATGTTAGCAATTATGGTATAGTTAATCAATATGAATTTAATAAAAAAATTGCTGTTTATATTATTTGTTTTTATAATATCGGCTGTTATATACTCAAAAGATAAAAGTGATGAACCCAAATTGATTGAACCAATCGAACCTCAGGAACCAAGAGAATATTTTAAAGAACCTCAACTGTTTGAGCCTACTGAACCACTTGAGCCTAAAGATTCTACCCATGAATTGAAAGATCCCCAGGGCCCTCCTGAGCCAAGAGATGAAGGGAAAATGAATCTTAAAGATCCAACTATTCATGAGCCAACAGAGCCAGCTCCTCCATATGTGCCAAGACCTAGAATTATAGAACCTCGCGAACCATCTCCGCCTTTTGTTGTCCCTGATGATTTAAGGGAAAACGGGAAGACATCTAAATTTATTATGCATCAAAGTTTTGATGAGATTTTTATATGAAGTTTTTATATAATATATTATTTGTCATTATTTACGCATTTATATCTGTTGCTGCCGATATTAACCCCCCGGAGCAGCAACTATATGGTCCAGGTGGTAAGGAGTACTTGTATAATAAGGTGACAGTAACCGAGTATGGTAGAAATGATAATAAATATTACATATTTGAACCTGATAATTATAAAGAAAGGTTTGCACCGGTTATTGCACTTATCCATGGCTGGCTTGCTACAGATCCTAATACTTATAGATTGTGGATAGATCATTTAGTAAAGAAAGGCAACATTGTGATTTATCCTGTATATCAACAACCAACAACAGGACCTGACTATTTCACAATTTTTGCAGCCACAGCTATAAAAGATGCTATAAGAAATTTATATATGAGATCCAAACACATTAAACCAGAAATTAATAAATTTGCAGTCATTGGGCACTCCGCAGGAGGTTTAATAGCAGCAAATCTGGCAGCCATAGCAGTTAATGACATTAAAATGCCAAAACCAAAATTTATATTAAGTGTTGAGCCGGGAATAACATCTGTACCCCCTGAATCAAGGAGAAGCGAACGTGAGAATGCAAACCTTTATACCGTTATTCCACTATATGATTTGAGGAAAATAAGTGGCGACACATTCCTCATAACTGTTGTTGGTGAGGAAGATAAAAATGTTTTTGATTATGATGCAAAAAGGATATACAATGAGACTATAAATATTCCCTATTACAACAAGGATTATATAGTAATGCATTCAGATTATTATGGAGATACACCTATCATTGCAGATCATTATGCCCCTGTTGCAGCACCTGGCGATACAAATCCATTATTAAATGCTGCCTTAAAAAGGCGAAATCCTGAACTTTACGATAGACTCTTAAGAAGGATGGGAGCCGATGCCTTGGATTTTTATGGTACATGGAAATTAGCTGATATATTAATTGATATAGCCTTTAATAATAAAGATTTTCAGAATATAAATGGGGCTGCAATTGAATCTTATATGGGGAAGTGGAGTGATGGAACACCTGTTATAGAGCTAACTGTTTATAGTGGTGAACTCCCTGATTAACAAAATTTTAATATCTGAGCAGCTAAAAAGAGTTCATTTTATTATTGGTTTTTAAATATTGAGTTTAAATGTTGATGATAAGTAAAATTTATAAAGTAGTAAATACTAAAAATATTATATTAGCTTTTTTTTTGATCTTTTTATTTATTAACTTAAGGGGTTTTACAAGCACTAAAAAAAGTTATTCAAGCTGCGTTGCATGTCACTCAGGGATAGAGACAGTTTCAAAGAATCATGAATTTAATTGTATTGATTGCCACAAAGGAGATGAAAAAAAAGACAACAAGAAAGAAGCCCATAAAGGCATGTTATGTGGTAAGAACCCATCAGATATAAGTTGCTGGGAAAAAACATGTGGAAACTGCCATTATTTTGAATGGGAAAGGGTCAAACATACAATAATGATGACCAATATAGGTATTATTAAAAATCTAATGAATGCTTGGGGAGAAGCAAACAATACAATATATGGGACTATGGAATTACACGGTAGGGATGAAAATGGTGAAATTGTCAATGTTGATTCAATAAAGAAAAATGATAGCTTTGCATCAATTGCCTATAGAAAATTTTGTTCAAGTTGCCATGTTGGTTATGATAAGTGGTGGGGATATAATTCTCATCATTCTTCAGGATGCGCTGCTTGCCATTGGGTTCACTCTGAATCTGGTGTATACGAAGGGAAGGATAGTTCAATTAAAAAGACAAGAGGCTATCCTAAAAGTCATAAAATAAGTTCTCTGCCAGAAAATGAGGTTTGCTTTAAATGCCACAATAGAAGTGGGAGGATTTCATTACACTATGAGGGACTGGTAGACGCTAATAATAGTTTAATCCCAACGAAGGGTATTTATCCAGGCAGAACTTTAATTAGCGAACTGAGAAATGTCTATCACATAAAAGGGGATGTTCACTTTGTTAAGCATGAGCTTGATTGTATAGATTGTCATACATCAAGAGATATCATGGGAGATGGCTATATATATAAAAATATGTATAAACAAGTGGAGATTTCCTGTGAAGATTGCCATGGTAGTGCAAAAAAGAAACCGGAGTTTGGAATTATATTGAAAGAAAATGATGGTGCTTTAATAGAATCACAAAATTATGCAATTCAGAATAAATTTGGAAGTAAACTTGTGAAGACAAAGAAGGGAAGGCTATATTCTAATGTATATTATAAAGATGGAGACTATTATTTATTTTCTAAAAGAAAAGGGAGGGTCTATAAATTAACTATTATAACAAAAGATAAAAAACATAATATATACGGGCATGATAAACTAGATTGTACAGCATGCCATTCAAAAGCAGTTCAGCAGTGTTATGGGTGTCATACAATATATGATGAGCAGTTAAAACAATATGATGTTATAAAGGGGGAGATTACTGAGGGTGGGTTTTATGAGAAAGAAGATTTAAGAAAATTGTATCCATTTCCTTTAGCAGTCAATGAAAAAGGAAAAATTGGCCCAATAACGCCAGGCTGCCAGACTTTTTTAACATATATTGATAAAAATGGTAACAAATTATTTGAAGACAAAATTCCAGAATTTAAAGGAAAAAGACAGTTTAAATATGTTTCTTTTTATTCTCATAACACGGCGGAAAAAGCTATAGATTGTGTTGAGTGCCATGGGCAGCTATACTTTGCAGGCTTTGGAGATGCTCTTGTCTCAATAAGGAATAGAACTATAGTTAGCCCTATATGGTGTGAAACCTGTGAAAAACCACTGGGGGCAATAAATTTTATTAAAAATGGTAAAATTTATTCAACAGGGAGTATGGTAAGGGAGGAATCACGCATTATAAATAAAGAGGAATTAATGTCCTTTATTAGAGTAAACAGTTGCTTATTATGTCATAAAAAAGGTGAAGAAAATTTTTATGAAAAAAAGATTAACTATAATCGTATTGGTGAGTGTCTGTCTGTTTATAGAAGCAAACAAAGGGATTTGCACTAATACCTGTAATGATTGCCATAAAAAGATAGTTATTTCAGGTGTACATAAAGGAATTAAATGCCTTTCATGTCATAATAAAAATAGTAGTCATTATGAAAAAGATTCAACATTATTTGTGAATAATGTATGTATAAATTGTCATAAGAATTTCAAGGGGATTTTTT
>DHGE01000016.1:15844-16404 GCA_002402635.1 Deferribacterales bacterium UBA4806 | reverse complement strand
AGAGAAGCTTTTGGCGCAAAAGGTGTAAGCTTTGCAACAACTTCAGCAGTTGTGCTTTCCTGTGTGATAATATTAGCAACGGATTATGTAATAACATCATTTTTGTTATAGATAATGGCTGAACATATTATAGAATTAAAAAATATTTCAAAAAGTTTTGATAAAAAGACGGTTCTAGATAACGTTAATTTAACAATCAATAAAAATGAAGTAGTAACAATTATAGGTAAGTCTGGCGTGGGGAAAAGTGTAACATTAAAATTGATTATGGGATTAATGAGACCTGATAGTGGAGAAATTTTGTTTAATGGGAAAGCCTATAACCAAATGAGTAAAAGAGAGAAAGAAGAATGGAGAGCTAATATAAGTTTTATGTTTCAGAATAATGCACTTTTTGATTCTTTAACAGTTTTTGATAATATAGCAATGCCCTTAATAGAAAAAGGGAAACTTGAACACAGAGAAATTGAAGGAAGGGTCAACAAAATAATTAAAGTCTTAGAACTAGAAGATTCTAAATATAAATACCCTTCTCAATTATCAGGTGGTATGCAGAAGAG
>DHGE01000016.1:0-15804 GCA_002402635.1 Deferribacterales bacterium UBA4806 | reverse complement strand
CATAATCAGAAGAATTTTGGTTTTACTGGAATTTTAGTAAGCCACGATGTTCCAGATGTATTTTATATATCAAATCGAGTTGCAATAATTGATGAAGGAAAGTTTTTATTTGAAGGAAGCCCCCTGAAATTAATAAAGAACCCTCATCCGTCAATTAAACCTTTCATCAATAGTCTTGAAGAATTAAGATATGATTTATTGAATATCAGACCTATAACAATGCTTGAAGAAATCCTTAAAAAGGAAAAAAAGCCTATTAGAATTCCCTTTCTTCATATAGAAAAGACCGAGGTTTTCGAAAAATACAATGAATTAGATGTTTTTACTCATTTTAGTGTATTAATAGATGCTTTAAAGGTGATTTTATTTAATACAAAAAATGTAAAATTATTTAAAATATCTGATTGGAAGTATCTATTTTATAGTTCTGAAAATTTAAGTCCAGAAGCATTAAGAAATTATAAAAATTTAGATATAGTTAAAAAATTTTCAAAAATTGGAACAGATGTTAAATTGGATTTAATTGAAATTTCTGAAACAAAGAAGATTATAGAAATATGTGAAAAAAACAATTCAATCTCTGGAGTTGATAATGGAAAACAGGTATAAGTTAGAACTTATTGTTGGTATATTTGTTTTGATTGGTATAATGGCCGTAGGATACTTAACCGTGAGGCTTGGGAAAATTCAACTTCTCGGTGGGAACTATTATACAATTAATGCACGTTTTAGTAATATTGGAGGTTTAAAAGTTGGCAATGAAGTGCAAATTTCTGGTGTTGTTGTTGGCAGGGTTGAAAATATAAGATTAGATCCTGAGGATTATAATGTTATTATAAATGTTAGTGTTTGGAAAGATATTAAATTAACAGATGACACTATAGCATCAATTAAAACTAGCGGCTTAATAGGTGACAAATATGTAAGTTTATCTCCAGGAGGTAGTGATGAAATATTACAACCTGGTGATATGATTATAGAAACATTACCTCCTGTTGATATTGAAGAACTAATAAGTAAATATGTCTTTGGCAATGTTAGTGATAATGACAATAAAAAATAAACTTAGGGGGTCTTGATGAAAAAAACACTTTTAGCCTTATTGTTAATATTTATTTTATATGTTAATGCATTTGCAATGGAACCAAAAGAAATAATAAGAACTTATTCCGATAAAGTTGTTAATTTATTCAAGGAAGTCGATACAAAGAGACCGAAACAGACTTGGGAGGCAGAATTAAAGGAAAAATTATTGGATCTTGCCTACGAAGTTGTTGATTTTAATATAATGTCAAGAATGAGCTTGGGGCCAAGCTGGAGGAAATTTAATAGTGAAGAGCAGAAAAAATTTACCGATTTGTTTATCAAGATGCTTGAAAACACCTACTTTAATACTATAGTTGATAATATGGAAGAGATAAAAAATTATGATACCGATAATATAAAAATATTAAAAGAAACCTATTTGTCTGACAAAAAGGTTGAAGTGCAAACAACAATTTTAAATGAAGGTAAGAAAATCCCTGTCAATTATAGAATGGTTAAAATGGGTAATGGATGGAAATGCTATGATGTATATATTGAAGGAATAAGTTTAGTGCAAAATTACAGAGAACAATTTAAAGATTTAATGAATAGAATGAATAGTAAAGAACTATTAACCTTTTTGGAAAAAAAAGTTAGCCAAGGTGGAGGATTAAAAGGTGTTGAGGTGAAAGATGAATAAGAAAATTAGAAATGCTTCACTAATCTATTTTCTATGCTTTTTTTTCTTATCAATGCCAGTACAACTCATATATGCTCAAGAAACAAGTTCAGTTAGTGAAAGTTACTTTGATGAGGCACTCTATGATGAGCTAGATTCTGATTATGAACAAGAGGCTATATCAGACCCAATTGAACCATTCAACAGGGCAATGTTCTATTTCAATGACAAGCTTTATTTCTATTTATTAAAACCAGTGGCAAAGGGATATAATTTTATTTTGCCAGAACCAGCGAGAGAAAGAATAGACAATGCTTTTTATAATGTGCGTTTTCCTATACGCTTTGTAAATAATCTGTTGCAGGCAAACTTTAAATATGCAGGTGTTGAATTAGGTAGATTTGTTGTAAATTCAACAGTGGGCTTATTAGGTTTTTTTAAGCCAGCCGATAAGATGCCAGCATTAGAGGAACCACCAGCAAAAGATACAGACTTAACTTTTGGTAAATGGGGAATTGGTAATGGTTTTTATATTGTTTGGCCAATTTTTGGACCTAATACAGCAAGATCAACTTTTGGACTGGCTGGTGACTTCTTTTTGAATCCAATTAACCCATTATTAATTGATCCAAATTGGGTTCCTACAGCAATAAAAGCTGAGGAACAATTAAACAGAACTTCTTTACATCTTGGAGAATATGAAAATGTGAAGGAAAATGCTCTTGATCCTTACGTTGCAATAAGGAACGGATATATAAAATATAGAGAAAATCAATTGAATAAATAAATGCCATTAAAGGCAGAGTTAATAGTAAATCCTTGTAGTGGTGGATTTAATAAAGAAGTAATTGATAAAGTCTATTACATATTAAAGGAAAAATTTACACTTACTAATATTACTTACACTAATTATGCAAAACATGCAGAAAAGCTAGCTTGTGACTCAAAGGCTGATATACTTTTTATTGCAGGTGGTGATGGATTAATTAATGAAGTTATTAACGGAATAGTTAAGAAGAAGTGCATAATATACCCTTTAGCATTTGGTACTGCAAATGTATTCTGTAGAGAGTATAATATTCCTGTTGATCCAGTGAAAGCCGCAAAAAAAATAAATATTAATGATGTTTATAATATACCCCTTGGCAAAATTAATGACCGTATCTTTGTTAAAATGGTAGGTTTTGGTTTTGATGCTGCTGTCGTTAATAATCTTAATTATTATTTAAGGAAAATAAATAGTAAATTTGCTCATATTGTGTCAGGAATAAAAGTTTTAGTTAATGGTAATTTTAAACAATTCGATTTATATATCAAAGATAATAAAATTTGTGCTTATTCTCTAATAATCTCTCTTGGTAGAAAATATGCTGGGAACTACAATCTAGTTAAACATTTTTTTTACAATGGCTTTACTATATGTGTTATTAATAATCCTGAAAGAACTGCAATATTGAAAAATACTTTTTCCATTTTACTAAATAAAGGTGTGGTTGGCGATGTGTATTTGTGTGACAGTATTATAGTAGAAGGCCCAACATATTGTCAAATAGATGGTGAATATTTTGGACTTACTAATAGTAGATGCAATGTAAGTTATATAAAATCAAATTTTTTCCTTGCGAGTTATTCTGAAGAGAATTAGATAGAACTATACTTTTAATTCATCTATGTCCTTAATAAGATGTTTATATTTTTCAATTTTAGGTGTAACTTCATCATTTATAAATGTTTCTACTTGTTCTTTTGCTCTTCCAACAAACAGCTCAGGCTTTAGAAGTTTTAATATCTCCTCCCTTGTTAGAGGTATCTTATTGTGTCTAGCCAAATCATCAATAAGTGTATTTTTTAAGCCTTCTTTAACTTTTCTCCCAGCTTCTAATGACAGTTCTCTTATAATACTGTGTATTTCTTGCCTGTTTTCACCTTTTTTTACTGCTTCCATTATTATATTCTCTGTTGCCATGAAAGGGAGCTCCATTTCTAAATGATTTCTAATAATCCTTTCATTTATCACAATATTTTTTGTTACACTGTTTAATATTAATAAAATTGAATCAATTGCTAGAAAAGATTCAGCAATAACTATTCTTCTATTTGCAGAATCATCTAAGGTTCTTTCAAACCATTGAATTGAATGTGTAAGGTTGCCATTAATTGCGTTTGTGATAACATATCTAGCAAGTGAACAAATACGCTCACATTTCATGGGATTTCTTTTGTAAGCCATGGCTGAAGAACCTATCTGGTTTTTTTCAAAGGGTTCTTCAACTTCTTTTAATCCCTGTAGTAGTCTCATATCTGTTGCAAATTTATGTGCTGATTCAGCAATTCCTGCTAGAACTTTTAAAGCCATTGAATCAATTTTTCTAGTGTAAGTTTGTCCAGTTATAGAAAAAACTTTATTAAATCCCATTTTATTAGAGACATTAATATCTAAAGAAGTAACTTTTTTTTGATCTGTCTCAAAAAGCTCCATGAAGGACGCTTGAGTCCCTGTAGTACCTTTTACTCCCCTAAATCTAAGATTTTCTAAAAAATGCTCTATTTCTTTTAAATCTAATAATAAATCCTGTAGCCATAAGCATGCTCGTTTACCTACTGTGGTTGGTTGTGCTGGTTGAAAATGAGTAAGTCCAAGTGTCGGCAAATTTTTATATTGAAGTGAAAAATTTGTTAAATTATTAATACTATTAATGAGCCTGCTTATTACAAGGTTGAATGCTTCTTTTAATATAATCAAATCAGTGTTATCACCAACAAAGGCACTGGTTGCNNTGTGCCATTACATCATGTTTAAATTTTTTTTCCATTTCTTTTGCATATTCGAAATCTATGTTTTCTATGTTATCTTTCATTTCTCTAATTTGTTCATCAGTTATGTTAAGGCCTAATTCTTTTTCAGCCTCAGCCAATGCTATCCATAATTTTCTCCATGTTGTAAATTTGAAATGTGGTGAAAATAAATATAACATTTCTTTTGATGCATATCGTTCTTCAAATGGATTTATATATTTTTTATAGTCCATATACTACCCTCATATTATATAGTTAAATTATAATTAATAAGTTTCTTTTATTTTTCGTCCCCACCAGTTTGATTTTTCAATTATAGCTTCTTCATCTAGAGTTAGAATTTTACTATCCATCATAACTGGAATACCATTGTTAAACAAATCAGTTATATCACTGCTTTTGGCGCCGTATATAAGATGTGATAATATGTTGTATATAGGGCTTGCATGGGCTTTATTTAAAGAAATAACGAAAAAATCAGCGCTATAGTTTTCTTTTAGTATGCCTTTTTTATTGTATTTTAGAGCTTTAGCTGCATTTAATGTGGACATTTCAAAGACTGTTTTTACGTCGAGTATTGTAGGGTCTAAATTTAAGCCTTTATGGACTTTTGCAACTGAGGACATTTCACCTAATAAATCTAGATCGTTATTACTTGCTGCCCCATCAGTTCCTATAGTAATATTACACCCTGCATACAACAATTTTTTTATTGGCGAAAATCCATTAGCTAATTTTAAATTACTCTCTAAACAGTGTGCAATATTTACACGCTTTTGACCAAGTACTGAAATTTCTTTATCATTTAGATAAACACAATGTGCAAAGATAGACGGAATATCAAAGGCACCAATGCCATTTAAAATGTTTACAGGACTTTCATTATACCGTTTTTTTATTTCTTCTATTTCCCAACTACTTTCTGCTAGGTGTGTATGTAAAAGAAGATTATGATTAAATGAATAGTCTAAGCACTTTTTAAAATTATCTGGGCACACTGTGTAAAGTGAATGTGGACATATAGCTATTTTTATATTAGAGCAACACTTATACATTTCCTTTATTGTATTTGCTTTATTAAGGTATTCATTTATATTTCTAGCAAATTTTGTTGGGAAATCAAGTACACCTATACCTATGACTGCATTTAATTTTGCTTTAATTATGGCTTCTGCGATTTTTTCAGAATAAAAATACATATCATTAATAGTAGATGTTCCAGAATGAATTAATTCACATGCTGATAATAATGTAGCATCATATACAAATTCACTAGATAACCATTTGTTTTCTTTTGGCCAAATATATTTTTTTAGCCAATCGTTTAAAGGTAAATCATCTGCTAAACCTCTAAAATAAACCATAGGAAGATGAGTATGTGTATTTATAAAGGAAGGGAAAATTGCAGAATTTTTCCTTATATAAGTTCTAATTTCGCTGTTATTTTCTTTAAACAACCCTTTAATTAGGCCATCTTCAACATAAAGATATTTATTTTGTTCAATATTGCCATTATAATATATATAATCGGCAAATATAAAAAACTTGTTATCCATTTCTAATAAATTCTAGAATTTGTAAAGGATTTTTGGCTATATAATGAGGCTTTTTATCTTTTATATGGCCATATCCGTATGATACAAAGCAGACCTTTGCTTTGGCATTAATACCAGCGTTAATATCAGTATAATTATCGCCAATGACAAGGGTATTAGTATTTTTAACGTTATATTGATTCATTAAATGTATAATAGGGTAGGGTGAAGGTTTTTTTTCAATGAAAGAATCGCCACCATACCATTCATTAAAATACTTATTGAGATTAAAATGCTTAATTATCTTTTCAGTAAATTCAAATAGTTTATTTGATAAAATAACATTTATATGGCATATTTTTGGTAATTCATTAAGTATTTTATCAAAATCTTTCATTAAAGTAGTTTTGCATGTTAGATTATTTTTATAAACATCTTTAAAATAGGCTAATATTTTCTCATTGAAATTATCTTTACCAACAGCTTTTAATAATAATGTTTCAACACCATCTCCTATTAAAGATTTTGTTTTCTCCATATTTAAAGTGGGTAGATTAAAATGCTCAAGTGTTTCTACTAAGCTTTTATGAATATCAGGCAAAGAATCAATGATTGTTCCATCTAAATCATATATAGCAAGTTCAAACATTGATTATATATTATTATCAATCTTTATAAATTGCAATATACTTAATACTAATATAAATATTATTTTCTGTTATTTGATAAAACTATTGAGGTTGAAGAGATAATGAAGTTAGAGAATATTTTTAAGCAAATAGAGGGTAATTTTAATAAGGAAATAATTGATAGTATTGTGAATTCAGACAATATTAGAATTGAAAGAATTGTATCAAGGGGCCATATTAGCCCAGAGGGATTCTGGTATGACCAGGAGGAAAATGAATTTGTACTTTTGTTGCAGGGAAAGGCTGCTTTAGAATTTGACAACAAAAATATTGTCCATTTAAAAAGGGGTGATTACCTAATAATAGAAAAACATGAAAAACACAGAGTAATATATACAGCAAAAAATACTTTGACTGTGTGGCTTGCTGTTTTTTATCAATAGCCTATGAGAGGAAAGTGATGAAGACCTTTATTATCATATTTTTTTTAATATATTCAATGATCAATTTATATGTTTATGAATGTATAAATAGGGCCTTTTCACTGACAGTAATTTATAAATTATTAATTCTATTATTTATGTTTATTATGATTGTAGGAATTTATATTATACATGGTAAATATTTTAATGAAGAATTGCTAAGTTTATTTGCTTTTATTTGTTATTCCTATTTAGGTTTTATTTTTCTATTGTTTTCAGGGCTCATTTTTTATGATCTGATTTTTCTAATAATTAATTTTGTTAGTCTAAAAATCTCCTATATTTATGTTTTTATTAGTATTCTATTTGTTACAGTAGTTGTTTTTATATATGGTTATTACGAGAGCAATAATATTAAAATAAATCATGTGAAAATCAAATCAGATAAAATAGAAAGGAATATAAATATTGCATATATATCTGATATGCACTTAGGAATATTGACTTTACAACAAAGAGTGAACAAAGTTTACAAAATATTAAAAAAATTAAATCCACATATTATTATTGCAGGTGGAGATTTTGTAGATGGTCAACATAACGATTTAGAGAAGTATATTAAATTATTCAAAAGCCTTGAAACAGATTATGGTAAATATGCAGTCCTTGGCAATCATGAATATTATGCTGGAAAAGATTATTCTGAAGGTTTAATAAAGTCAGCAGGATTTACTCTTTTAAACAACAATAGTGTAACAATAAAAGATTTAAACTTAACAATTATAGGTATAGAAGATATTATAAATGTTCCAGCTGAGGAATTAAATCTTCTAAAGAGAAATTATAATAGCAAGTCTTTCATTATTTATGTCAAGCACAGACCGGTAATAAATAGTGAAATAACCAATTATTTTAATTTGCAACTTTCAGGGCATACTCATAATGGGCAGATTTTTCCTTTTGGATTATTAGTAAAACTATTTTTTAAATATACTTCTGGTCTATATAAGATAAAGGAGAAAACTTTACTATATGTATCAAATGGTACTTTAACATGGGGCCCTCCTATAAGGGTGTTAGCAAACCCAGAGGTAACACATATTACAATTAAGAGAAATAATGGTTTTTAAATTAATTTACGATACATTATTGAATTTTGAATCAATATATATTGATTTTTTTAATTAGGACTATTATTGTATAATAATTAAATCAGGGAGGTTTAACTATGAAAATAAGGATCTTTTTAGTAAGTGTAATTGGTTTTCTTGCTCTGTTTATATCTTCTGAATTTAGTAGTCAAATTCATGCGCAAGTTCAGATGTTTGGTAGAGAGCGCTGTGGTGTACGTGATTATGATCTAGATGTTAAAGCAACTTATGACAGGAGTAGAGCTCGTTTAAATGTTACCGTGACTAATCCAAAACCATTGTTAGGAAGTGGTACAAGTCTATATGTTGAAGGATTAACAATCTATGTATATGATGGAACAAAAGAAGTGGCAAAATGGAAGGGTAAAAACTATAGATTTGATCCAAATGAATCCAGAACTTTTAAAATAAATAACGTTCCAACTGATATTGGTATTCAAACGTTAACGGTACTTGTAAAGGGTGATTTACCAAATAGAAGTGATGGAGTATTAGGAATGGGTGGTGGAGATAAAGCCTGTGGAGATGATGTAGTTACGATTTTATAAAAAAATAAAGAAAAGTTAAAGAATCCTCATCAAAGGGTTCTTTAACTTTTATATTTTAATTCACATCATATAAATTATATTTATTTAACAAGCTATTTTAAACAGGTATTTAATTTAATAATTATTAACTCCGCATTAAATGTTTTTTATTTTATTTATATAATTTATTTATACTATAATTTAATTTAATATTGCTTTAGCTTAATTTATTTATTGAAAAATAGATATGAACAATCTAGATTACTGTTAAGAGTGTTTTTATTTTAAAATTTGTTGTAAGGGGGTTAATATGGAAGAAAAAGTAACATTGAGTGTTATTAAGGCCGATGTTGGTAGTTTAGTGGGCCACTCTATGGTACATGAAGAACTTTTAAAAATTGCATTAACTTCTTTAAATTCAGCTAAAGAGCAGAAAATTATTATTGATTCTTATGTAACTCATGCTGGTGATGATATTGAGTTAATAATGACGCATAGAAGAGGAGAGGAAAGTGAAGAAATACATAAACTTGCATGGAGTATTTTTAAGGCAGCAACAGAAAAGGCTAAAGAGCTTAAATTATATGGAGCAGGACAGGATTTATTAAAAGATGCTTTCTCTGGCAATATCAAGGGAATGGGGCCTGGTGTTGCAGAAATGGAGTTTTTTGAGAGAAAGTCTGATCCTGTAATTGTTTTTATGGCTGATAAAACATCCCCCGGAGCCTGGAATTATCCTCTGTATAAGATTTTTGCAGATCCCTTTAATACTTCAGGACTTGTTATAGATCCTTCAATGCATGATGGTTTTATTTTTGAAGTTCTTGATATTAGAGATAACAAAACAATAAAACTGAATTGCCCTGAAGCATTATACGATCTATTGATGTTTATAGGAGCTACAAATAGATATTTAGTTAAGAAGGTCTTCAGGAAAAAGGATAATGAAATTGCAGCAGTGACATCAACACAAAAGTTAAGCCTTATTGCAGGTAAATATGTTGGCAAAGATGACCCGGTTATGATTGTTAGGTGTCAATCTGGTTTTCCTGCTGTTGGAGAAGTTTTGGAACCCTTTGCTTTTTCTTATACTGTTGATGGGTGGATGAGAGGCTCTCACCATGGTCCGATAATGCCTGTTTCCTTTAAAGATGCACACCCAACAAGGTTTGATGGGCCACCAAGAGTTATTGCAGCAGGATTCCAGTTAGCTAATGGGAAACTTATAGGCCCACAGGATATGTTTGATGACCCGGCCTTTGATGAAGTTAGAAGACAAACCAACATAATAGCAAATTATTTTAGAGCACATGGTCCTTTTGAGCCTCATAGATTGGGTTTGGATGACATGGAATATACTACTATGCCGGAGATTATGAAGAAATTAAAGGATAAATTTAAGTAGATTATATTTAAATTTATTAATATATTTATCACAACGAATTGCCTTTTTATTAGTTTATAAAATAGTGGATATTGTTGATTTTAAATAACTATATTTATTCTATGTTACTAAACTTCATTTATAATCAATAACTATTTTGACTTTATTGTAAAATAGAGTTATAAATATAGTAAATTTAATTATTTTTTTATTATATGAATATTAAACATTTGAAAAGTGTGGAGAGATATATGAAAAAAACTTTGAGTGGAGTAATTTTATTGTGTTTTATGTCTTTTATAAGTTTTTTAAATGCTGAAATTAGTGAAGAGTCCTATGATACATGTACTACTATATCGGCAGGCAAAAAAGCAACAATTGATGGTTCGACTATTGTTACCCATAACGATGATTCAAGTATAGCTGATTTTAGATTGTGGATAATCCCTGAGGCTGATTGGCCAGAAAATGCAAGAAGGGATATTGTAATATATTCACATGACTATGTGGATTATGGAAAAAATCCACCAATATACCCTGACATTGATCCATCAGGTTCACCTGCAGCTAGAATTGTAGGTTCAATGCCACAGGTTAAGCATACTTACAGATATTTACACTCTCGTTACTCTTTTATGAATGAAAAGGGTGTTGCAATGGGAGAAACCACTATTTCAATTGATACCTCCACTGACTATGGTAAAGAAGTAGAAAGAGTTATGATAGATGAAAGTGATGGTATAATAGATTGTTGGTTAGCCCAGGATATTGCTTTAGAAAGGGCCACTACTGCTAAAGAAGCTGTGAAAATAATCGGTGATTTATTAAATACATATAGATGGCATAAACAACCCGGTGAATGTATAAATATCACCGATGGCAATGAAGTATGGATTATGGAAATATATGGAAGAGATATCTGGGTAGCCTTTAAATTGCCTGACAATGCAGTTCTTGTAAGTGCAAATCGTGCTAGAATTAATAATATTAATCTGGCTGATAAAAAGAATGTTATGTATTCACCCAATCTAATTTCATTTGCTGTAAGACAAGGTTGGTATGATAATAAATCAAACAAGCCATTTAGGCCTGCTGAAATTTACTGCCCTAATAATACAATTTATAGTTCAAGAAGGGAGTGGAGAGCTTTTGACTTAATTGCTCCATCTTTACAATTAAGCCCACATGAGACAGAATATCCTTTGTATGTTGTTCCAGATTATCCATTATCGGTAAGTGATGTTTTTAAAATAAAAGGAGACTATTATCAAGGGACAGAATATGACTTGTCGGTTGGTTTAGCAGGTGGCCCTTGGGGTAATCCCATAAGAGGGAGTGGTTTTGAAAGAGCTATTGGAATACACAGGACATGTTATTTACAAATTTCACAAGTTAAAAGTTGGTTGCCTGACCCTATAAAGGGTATAAGTTGGTTTGGTTACGGACACCCTGCCACAACATATTTAACACCTTTGTGGGCAAAAATGAATAAATTACCTGAATTTTACCAGACAGGATCTCGTTATGAACCATTTGACCCAAATTCTGGCTGGTGGATTAATATTTATGTACAAACGATTGCAAACTTATCATGGAAAAATGTATTAAGTGACATTGTTGAATTTAGAGATCCAATAATGACTGCACAATACGTAGAAACTGAGGAAATTCAGAATCAAGCAGCTTTAATTTATAAAGAAAATCCAGATGAGGCTATAAATTTAATAAGTAATTATGCATATAGTAGAGCAAACCAATGGTTTAATAGTTGGAAAGAACTAGGAAATGAATTGTTTAGCAAATATTGGTATATATATGGTACAAATGCCAGCAATCTACCAGAATGGTGGCTGGAAGGTATTGGGTACACTGAACCAGTGAGATAAGATATAAGTTACTGTGAATACTATGTATTATTGTTGAATCTTTAATGTGCCAATATTATGCTAAGATAATTTATTAAATGGAGGATAAAATGCTTAAAAAAAGTAGAAGAGATTTTTTAAAGGCAACTGGTATAGCTGCACTTTCAGCTGGTTTTTTTTCATCATCTAAAATTAATGTGTTTCCACAGGCGTTCAGGCAAAAATCGAATAGGCCAAATATTGTCTTTTTATTTTCAGATGATCACACTAGAGATCACATGGGTTGTTATGGTGATAAAGGTATTAAAACTCCCAATTTAGATAATATGGCGAATGAAGGTATTAAGTTTAATAGAGCCTATGTTGCCTCACCTCAGTGCAGCCCAAGTAGAGCTTCTGTTTTAACAGGTAGGTTTCCACATACAGTTGGAGCATCAAGACTACACGCTAATGCTTTGCCAGAATTTACTGATATAGTGAGAATATTTAAAAGTAATGGTTACTATACAGGAGCATATAGAAAAGTACATCAGGATATTATACAGAAAAACTTTGATTTTTATGGAGACGATGATGAACCTTTGAGAACTTTTTTTACTGAGCGACCTAAAAGCAAACCATTTTTTTTATGGTTTGGTTCAAGAGATCCTCATAGGCCATATGGACAAGGAGCTTTCAGTCCAGCTCACAGACCAGAAGATGTTACTGTTCCACAATTTTTACCTGACACTCCAAAAGTTAGGCAAGATCTAGCATATTATTATGATGAAATAGCTAGATTTGACAAGGATTGTGGTATAATTTTGGAACTTTTAGATGAATATAACTTAGCACAAAACACTATGGTTGTGATGTCAGGTGATAACGGCATGCCTTTTCCAAGAGCAAAGGGAACACTATATGAACCTGGAGTTAATGTTCCTTTAATTATTAAATGGCCTGGTGTTATCAAAGGTGGATCTATTTCAAATGAATTGATTTCACTAATCGATCTACCTGCAACATGGCTGGATATCGCAGGAATAAACATTCCACAGGAATTTGAAGGAATATCATTAAAACCATATTTAAGTAATGAAATTCAATATATTCCAAGAGGATATACATTTTTTGAAAGGAACTGGCACGATAATTGGGTTCCTCAGAGAGGGTGTGTAACAGACAAATATAAGATGATTATAAATTATAGACCTGAGGCAGCATATCTACCAAGTTTGGATCTATATGAGTCAGATAGTTTTGCTGAAATTATGAGATTAGGAGATGCAGGAACTTTGCAGGGAAATTTAAGATGGTATATGAATACATCAACTCCCATATATGAATTATACGATTTAGAAAGAGATCATGGAGAATGGCAGAACTTAGCAGATAATCCAAATTATAAAAATATTCAGGATGAATTATTAGAGGCTATAAGTACGTGGATGTTTGAGACAACAGATTTTTTACCACCTATGAAAGGTTCTTTCCCAGCAGATTATCCACAATATGCAAATATAAATCCACTGAATGCAGGCATAACATGGCCAAATAAATAGTAAAATAAAAAATATTTAATCTTAACTATATATAAGATTGTCATCCACTACGCTATTATACTATAATAGAACATATATAGTAATCATTTGATGTCTTGTCATATTTTTGAAAATACATTTAACATTTGTTTTTTTTGTTTTATTATTGACAAAATAATTTTATATGATAGAGAATATCGAAGAATTTATTAAATTTTATTTAGCNNAAATTGTGGAGGGTATTTAATGAAACAAAAAATTGCATTTTTTGACTTTGCAAGTTGCGAAGGTTGCCAACTGCAAATTATTGATTTAGAAGAAAAGTTTTTAGATCTAATAGATTTAGTTGATGTTGTTGCTTTCAGAGAGGCTATGGACAATAAGGCAGATGAATATGATATAGCCTTTGTTGAAGGCTCAATTATAAGAGATATTGACGAAAAGCGATTAAAAGATGTTAGAGCGAAGGCGAAAAAACTTGTGGCTTTTGGAGATTGTGCATGCAATGGTTGCGTAAATAAGCTTAGAAATACATTAGATACTGAAAAGATAAAAAAAGAGATTTATGGTAGAAATGTAACAAACACTTATTTTGATGTTAAGAAGGTTAAAGCTATTGATGAAGTTGTTGATGTGGACTTTTATATCAGAGGATGTCCTGTAAAAAAAGAAGAAGTGCTTTACATAATCGATAGGTTTATTAATGGAATTCCTCCACATAAAAATCAGAATATTAGATTTAATATAGAGCCGAAAAAAGTAAAACAAGATATAAGTTCTATAATAAAATATAATCCAGAAAAATGTATTCTCTGTAGAAATTGCCATATAATTTGTAATGAGATTTTAAATGTTCATGCCATTGGCGTTTCTCAAAGAGGTAATCAAACAATTATATCAACTCCCTTTAATGAAGGACTTAAAGAAAGTAGCTGCATCTATTGTGGTCAATGTAGTGTATTCTGTCCCGTGGGAGCTTTTTCTGAGGAATCCCACGTGTTAAAAGCTACAGAACTTTTAAAGAATACCGATAATTTTGTTATTGTTGCAATTGATCCTGTAGCTATTTCTTCATATGTGGACAATTTAGAAAANNATAGATTTTACTAAATACATTTATCTTTCCTATGTTGAGCAGGGTGATTATATAAGTAATAATAAAAATATGGTTTTTTCAGCATGGTGCCCAGGACTTCGTGAATTTATTGAAAAATCATATCCACAACTTAAAAGACATATTCAAAGAGAAGCAACGCCTTCAAAAATTATGCAAAAGTTTTTAAGTAAAAGATATTCAGGTGAAAATCTTAAATTAATTTTAGTAACACCCTGTTCTGCACAAAAGGATAATACTATTTTTGACGCTGTACTTACCACAAGAGAACTGACAGAATTTTTTACTCAAAACAATATTGAACTAAATAAATTTAAAGGGGAAACAGATTTTGATAGAGCACTGGATTTGGGATGGACCTATATAGTAGGGGCTCATAGTGATTATGCATACGCGTTATCCATTTTAGAAACTGCCTATTTAAGAAAATTTGGTGATTTAGATGTTACTGTGAGTGTAAATACCATAGAAGACAGAGTTTTTGAACTAGCTTTTGATAGCGAAAAAGGGTTTTTTAATGCGTTATTAATGGAAGATATGTCAAAAGCTCATAAATATTTGGAAAGAGATATTGATAAATATAATGTTGTAGAATTTTTCCCATGCATTCACGGATGTATAACTGGAGGAGGTCAAAATCTTACGAACTCAATTGATATAATTAACAAAAGGGTAGATAGGCTAAAAAAATATAAAGGTCTATGTACATCAAAAAAAGAATTTTTATCTCAAATAATTTTAGCATATAAGAGATATAAAGAGGTGATTCAGTGAATATTAAAGATAGCTTTATAATTGATACTATAATTGAAAAATATCAAAAGGAAAAAGATCCTGCTTTAATTATATTACAGGATGTTCAAGAAATTTTAGGTTATGTTGGTAAAGACTATTTAAAAAGAATATCTGATAGAAGTGGTTATCCCTTAACAACTCTTTATGGTATTGTTTCCTTTTATCCTTATTTTAAATTATATCCACCAGGTAAAAATATAATAAAAGTTTGTATGGGAACGGCATGCCATGTTAAAGGTAGTGAAAGTTTATTAGATGAATTAAAGAGACAACTATGTATTAATCCTGGTGAGACAACAAAAGATAAAACATTCTCTTTAGAAGCAGTAAGGTGCCTTGGTTGTTGTGGATTAGCTCCTGT
>DHGE01000181.1:12530-13972 GCA_002402635.1 Deferribacterales bacterium UBA4806 | reverse complement strand
TTATATTTATCATTCTTCCCTTTAAGTATATCAAAAAAGGTCTCTTGCAATTCCTCCGTTATTTTACCTATTGAACCTCTCCCAATAATCCTATGGTCAAGTTCTCGTATAGGTGTAACTTCAGCTGCCGTACCAGTTAAGAAAGCTTCATCGGCAACATAAATTTCATCTCTAGTAAATCTTCTCTCTTCAAGTTTAATACCCATATCAATAGCTATTTTCATAATAGAATCTCTAGTAATACCATTTAATATTGATGTTACAGGTGTAGTTATTAGCTTATTATTTTTAACTATAAAAATATTTTCTCCTGTTCCCTCAGAAACATAACCGTCTGCGTCTAGAAATATAGCCTCATCATAACCATCTAACACAGCTTCTCTTTTTGCAAGAACAGATGTCATATAATTTCCAACGGCTTTAGACCGAGTTGCTACACTATTCACATGATATCTTGTAAAAGTTGAGGTCTTAACACTAACACCTTTCTTTAACGCTTCTTGCCCTAAATATGCCCCCCATGGCCAGACCGCAATTACAACTTCTATTGGGAAATTTTTATCCACAAAAATCCCAAGACTTTTCAAACCATAAAAGACAATGGGCCTAATGTAACATGCATCAAGTTTATTTTTAGCAATAATATCAATTACTGCTTTTTTAAGATCCTCAAGAGAATATTTAACATCCATCATAAATATTTTTGCCGAATTTAGTAATCTTACTAAATGATCATCTAATCTAAAAATTGCAGAACCTTCAATACATTTATAACACCTAATACCTTCAAAAACTCCGAGTCCATAATGCAACGAATGAGACAGCACACTTACTTTTGCGTCTTTAAAGGGCACCACTTCACCATTCATCCATACAAATTTTACACTTTCAAACATATAGAGCCTCCATATAATTAATTACAACTAAATTGTTTCACTTCTTAGCGGTCTATTCATGAGATCCATTATTGCCTCAAATATACTTTTATTTTCATAAAGTACTTTATAAATCTCTTCAGTAATGGGCATTTCAACCTGGTAAAATATCTGTAAATACTTTGCAGCTTTAACGGTATAGACTCCTTCGGCTATTCCTCTCATACTCTTTGTTATCTCATCTAATGTCTCCCCCCTTGCAAGCCTTTTACCAACTGTTCTGTTTCTACTTAAATCACCTGTACATGTTAAAACTAAATCACCTATACCACTCAACCCCATAAAAGTTTCAACCTTTCCACCTATTTTAATACCTAATCGTGTAATTTCAGCTAACCCTCTCGTAATAATTGCAGATCTAGCATTTAATCCTAGATCTAAACCATCAGATATTCCTGCGGCAATAGCGATCACGTTTTTTAATGAACCACCTAATTCAACTCCAATTACATCAGTACTCGTATAGGCCCGAAATTGTTCATTTGACAAAAGCTTTTGCCAAATTTT
>DHGE01000181.1:10927-12421 GCA_002402635.1 Deferribacterales bacterium UBA4806 | reverse complement strand
AAGCTGTTCTCCGTACTTCTTGAGGACATTTAAAGAAAACACTGCAGGGATAGCCCATACAACATAATCATTTATACCTTCATTTATTTTATCAAATTCTTTGGCTTTCAAATTCTCATTTAACTTTATGTCTTCTAAATACAATTCATTTTCATGATTTTTATTTATTGATTCAATTATCGAAGGTTCTCTGGCATAAATGACAACGTCATTACCATTTTTTGCTAGCATATTTGCTAAAGTTGTTCCCCAAGCTCCGCCACCTAAAACAGAAATTTTATATTGCACTTTTACCCTCTCGTTGTTAATATATTTATTAGTTCTTAATTATAGGGTGTTTTATGGGTAAAATCAACTTTTATGAAATCGATAATATTAGAAATATTAATGAAAAACGTGTGTGGTCAATTTTAAGCCAGTATTTAGATGCTCACGAGGATGTTTGCAGCTGTAGAGATTGCATTTTAGATATAGCTGTAATTGTACTAAATAATATTAAACCACACTATCAGGTAACTGATGAAAATATTGAAGACAGGTCTTTTGAAAAAGTTTCAGACGATGAAATATATAATGAAATTGAAAAGGCTGTAAAAGTAGTTAATAACAATCCTCATCATATTTAGTTTTCTTTAAAAACTAATTCATCATAAAGTAACTGAAAATTATTTCTATGGCACATTTCTTCATGAGCTAGCTGTCTGAACAAATTTTCTACATTTTCACCACGTAACTTATCTGCAAGGTTATCATAAAATTTTCTAGCATTTTCTGCATATCTGATAGCAATTCGTAATACAGCCTCAACAGGCATATCTTCAGTTATCACTTCTGGCCTAACTTGTCTAGTTAAGCCAAGGTCAATAATATAGCACTTTGCACCTAATTTAATTTCATCAATTTTTTTATTATTAAGAATACTATGTAATATTTCTATGTGTGATTTCTCTTCTTCAGCCAGTTCATTAACTAAAGCTTTAGTACCTAAATCATTTACGTAACTATGAAGCTGTTTATAAAACTCATAGGAAGTCTCCTCTCTATTAACAGCCTCTTTTAATGCATCCTCAATCGTTATTTCTTTATTCATTAATACTAATATAATACAAGTGTATTACTTAATGCAATAAAAACAGGAGAAATAATCGTAATAGCGATAATAATAATTGATGTTATAAAAATACAAGTATTAGTATTATAGCTAAAGGAAATGTCAATTTCACTCTCACTTTCTTTAAAGTACATGTAATAAACAACTCTTATGTAATAATAACACCCAATAGCACTGTTGATGATTGCTATTATAGCTAGCCATAGATATCCACCCTTTATTGCAGCCATAAAAACATAAAATTTAGCTATAAAACCTGCTAATGGAGGAATCCCTGCTAATGAAAACATAAATATTAGCATTGCAAGAGCTAGTAATGGGTTTCTTTTACCAAGTCCCGCGAAATTAACTAATTCTTCATCTGGCACATTTCCTTTTGAAAC
>DHGE01000181.1:10474-10782 GCA_002402635.1 Deferribacterales bacterium UBA4806 | reverse complement strand
GATTGAGCCGGCTCCATAGCAACCCAGGCATACCTAATTAATCCTGCAAAAGCAGCTGCTTTAGGTGCAACTGTCATAAACCCAGCAATAGGAGTCGGAGATCCTGTATAAACATCGGGTGCCCACATATGAAAGGGGACAGCAGATATTTTAAAGGCAAATCCTGCTAACATCATCACAAGCCCAATTTTAAAATTAAATGAAGTTATACCATTATTTGCAACCATATTGGCTATATCATAATATTTTGTGCTACCAGCATATCCGTAAATATAACTTAGACCAAATAGAAAGATTGCAGAGGAAAA
>DHGE01000181.1:8826-10405 GCA_002402635.1 Deferribacterales bacterium UBA4806 | reverse complement strand
GCCATAAACATCATACCAATTATACTAATAAAAGTTATCAAATAGTATTCGCCAGCTGAAGGAATTTTTCTAAAAGCATAATTGACAGAGGAAAGCACCGTCAAAATAAAGGCAATTCCAAAAATTAAGAAAAACATATATGAGAAACTATCCCATACAACCATATTGTTAAAACCAAATATAGGCGATTTTGATGGAATTGAGAATAACAATACAAATATAATAAATGCAATTCCAAAATAACCTACACTCGATTTATTTTCCTGAGAAGAAATTATATCTATTGTAATAAGTAAAAGAGCAAATATTAGCATTAAAATTTGCGGTAAAATTGATAAAATACTTTCTGTCATTTATTCCCCCTATCTCATTGCAATATTGACATTAACATTATTAATCTGTTCTAGAAGTAATTTAACACTCTCATGCATATATGATGTAAATGTTTCAGGATATATCCCAACCCAAAATACAATTATAATTAATGGTATCATATAAATCCATTCACGAATATTCATATCCGTTAAACCGTGTAATTTCTCATTAAATTTATGAAAAAAAACACGTTGATAAACCCATAACATATAAAATGCAGCCAATATAATACCAGTCGTTGCAATAATAGCATAATTAGAAAAAGCTAGAAAACTACCCATTAATACCAAAAATTCTCCAACAAAAGCTCCCATGCTAGGCAAACCTATCGAGCCAAATGTGAAGATCATAAAGATTGTAGCATAAACAGGCACTTTTACTGCAATACCACCATAGTCAGCGATCTGTCTTGTATGCGTCCTTTCATAAATTATCCCAACCAACAAGAACAATGCACCTGTAATAATCCCATGATTAAACATCTGTAATATGCCACCTTCAACTCCCACCTTGTTTAAGGCATATATTCCTAATGTCACAAAACCCATATGACTTACCGAGGAATAGGCTACTAATTTTTTTATATCCTTTTGCACCAGTGCCATCAAAGCACCATAAACAATAGCAATAACTGATAGCAATGCAATAAATGGCACAAATTCAACTGCAGCTATTGGCGCCATTGGCAAAGCAATTCTTAAAAATCCATATGTTCCCATCTTTAAAAGTACTCCAGCTAATATTACTGATCCTGCAGTTGGTGCTTCTACGTGAGCATCAGGCAACCAAGTATGTAGAGGAAACATTGGAACTTTAATAGCAAAAGCCAAAAGAAAAGCTAAAAATATAAAGAATTGAAAATGAGATGGAAAAACTGTTGCAGAGAGCTTAATAATGTCAAATGTTTTTTCTCCAAACATGTCAGAGTATTTCAAATATATTGCAATAATTGCAATCATCATAAAAAGTGAACCTGCAAGTGTATACACAAAAAATTTGATAGCAGCATAAATTCTGTTTTCACCACCCCAGACTCCAATAATTAAATACATTGGAATTAACATGGCTTCCCAAAAGATATAAAATAGAAAAAAATCTAGTGCAACAAATACTCCTACCATTGCACTTTCCAATATCAACATAGATATATAAAATTCTCTTTGTCTCTTTTTAATATACGAAAATGAGGCTAATACTGATATAG
>DHGE01000181.1:0-8797 GCA_002402635.1 Deferribacterales bacterium UBA4806 | reverse complement strand
CTTTCAACAAATTGCATCGTTCCAATAGATTTATCAAAATCGGACATCAATGGAATTAGAAATATACATTCTATTAGCGTAGCTAGAAAGGTTAACCACATTGAAATTTTTGAACTTCTAAAGAAAATTAATATAACTAATGCAGCAATCACAGGGAAAAAAATCATCGTTGAAAGTAAGTGATTATATATAAAATCCATTATAGCCCCCTAAAGCGTATAAAATATAATTATTAATATTAAACTTCCCACAACCATAGTGAAAATGTATGTTTGAATTTTTCCAGTCTGCAGGTACTTAAGTATATTTCCACAGAAAACAGCAGATTTTCCAAAGGCATTAACTGTAAAATCAATGATTCCAATGTCAAAATAATGCCAAATACCCTTTGACATGTACACTAGAGGTTGGATTATCAAGTTCCCATAAATTTCATCAAAGTACCACTTATTATAGAATAACTTATAAATCGGAGAAAATGCCTTGGCCGTTTTCTCTGGAAGATCTTTTCTATACATATAATAAATATATGCCAAGGCCACTCCCATTAGAGCTACGACTACCGACGACATCATTAATGTTGTCGATAATCCCATTGATAAGTGATGAATAGATAAATTTTCAGGCACTAAAACATTATTTAAGAAATGGTGAATATAGCCATTTTCCAAGGGTAAACCAACAAGAGCCCCAACTATAATAGACATAAATGCCAGAACGATAAGAGGAATTGTCATTGTTTTTGGTGCCTCATGAGCATGATCATAAAGATGTTTGTCTCTTGGTTCACCAAAGAACACAACAAATAGGGATCTGAACATGTAGAATGCTGTCATAAAAGCAACAACCAAACCAACAAACCATGCAAACCTATGACCTGATGCAAAAGTTTGTGCTAATATTTCATCTTTGCTAAAGAAGCCTGCAAAAGGTGGTATGCCGGCTATTGCGATACATGCAATAACGTAAGTCCAAAAAGTAATTGGCATTTTTTTTCTAAGTCCACCCATTTCTCTAATATCTAAATGATCTTGCATAGCATGCATAACTGCACCAGAGCATAAGAATAAAAGGCCCTTAAAAAAAGCATGCGTAAACAAATGGAAAACCCCGGCTATGTAGGCTCCAGCACCTGTTGCCATAATCATATAACCTAATTGACTAACCGTTGAATAGGCTAAAATTCTCTTTAAATCAAATTGAGTTAAACCAATAGTAGCACCTAAAAGTGCAGTGGCAGCACCAATGAAAACAATAAAATTACTTGTAAATACTGCCTCACTAAACAATGGATTACACCTAGCTACCATATAAACACCTGCAGTCACCATCGTTGCTGCATGGATTAAAGCCGAAACAGGAGTGGGACCTTCCATTGCATCGGGCAACCACACATGCAAGGGGAACTGTGCAGATTTACCCATTGCTCCACAGAATAATGCTAAAGTCATAATTTCTAACAAATTCACTCTTAAGCCAAAAATATAAAATACCATAGATTTAGCCTGTAATATCAGTTCATTATTAAAAACATCTGAGTAGTTTAAACTCTTAAAAGTAACTATGACAAGTAACACTCCTATATAAAAACCAAAATCACCAATTCTATTTGTTATAAATGCTTTTTTTGCAGCAAATGATGCTGATTCTTTATGAAACCAAAAGCCAATCAATAAATATGAGGATAGTCCCACTAGCTCCCACCCCACAAATAACATTAAAAAATTATTCCCTAAAACTAAAATTAACATAGATAGTGTAAATATTGACAAATATGTAAAAAATCTATGGTAACCCTCGTCGTGGCTCATATAACCAATAGAATATATATGGATCATAGAACCAACAAATGTCACAACAATAAGCATTACTGATGAAAGAGAATCTATTAATATTCCAAATGGTATTACTATATCCTCTGCAATTACCCATTTATAATATATTATGTTGGCATAATAGCCATTGTGAACTTTAACATAAATAATAAGAGAACAGAGAAGAGATAAGAGAATTGCACCTACTGAAAATATATGAGCTTTTTTCTTTATATATTTTTTTCCAAAAAGTCCGTTAATTATTACAGCAATTAGTGGAAATAGCAATACCCATAACTCTAACATAATTTATCCCCTACCATTTTAATATTTTAAATTCATCTGAATTTATGGTCTGTTTATTTCTATACAAAGATACTATTAGTGCTAGGCCAACGGCTGCCTCTGCTGCTGCAACAGACATTATAAATATTATAAAGACCTGCCCCGATATTTGAGATAAATATTTAGAATAGGCAGCTAAGTTAATATTAACAGCATTAAGCATCAATTCTAAAGACATAAAAATTAATATAAGATTCCTCTGAATTAATACTCCAGTCATACCAATACCAAATACTACAGCACTCAATATTAAATAATGTTCTAATAACATTTCCTCTTCCTCCCTGCTATTTCCTTAATGCTAAAACAATTGCCCCAATCATAGCCACAAGTAGTAATATTGAAGCGATTTCAAAGGGGACTATGTAAGTATTAAACAATTCCGCACCAAAAAGCTTAACATTACCTATTTCAGCCATTTTCTCTGATGTAATTACACCCTTTATACCTAGTACTTTAGACATGCTAGCAGCCATAAAAATCTGAAGTACAAAAACAATTACAACCAATATTGTCATGCCATAGCGATATGGTATTTTTGCAAAACCGTGAGTTTTAGGATTCAACAACATGACAACAAATAGATATAACACTAAAATCGCTCCAGCATATACAATGACTTGAGTAGCTGCAATAAATTCTGCATTTAATTGTATAAATATGCCAGCAACACTAAAAAAAGTTAAAAGCATCCATAAAACTGAATGAACTGGATTTTTTCGAGTTATCATAAAAAGAGATGATACAATTATAACAAAAGATAATATATAAAATGCGGCTTTTTCCATAATTATTGCTCCCCTCTATAATTCTCAACTAAATATTTCATATTTACCACGTAATTATTCCGAGTATTAGCTATTAAATTATATTTTTTACCCATATGAATTGCATCTGCAGGACAAGCTTCTTCGCAAAATCCACAGTAAATACATCTTGAAAGATCAATTGTATATTTTTTTACCAAGCGCTCTCCATTAGGACCAGCATCAGTATCTATATCAATACATTCTGATGGACATATTCTACCACACAAATAGCAACCTACACAATTTGATTCGCCCTTATTATTAGTTTTCATGTAATGCACTCCTCTAAACCTGGGGTATATTCTAGGTTTTCTATAAGGATACATTTCAGTTACAGGTTTGCTAAAAAAATGCTTTATAGTAATTAACAATCCCTGAAAAATCTCAGTAAATAAGATAATATCGAAAAAATTCCTTCTATTTTTCATCATCTAAACCTCTCTACATTATGTATATAATTACTGACGTTACAACTATGTTTACTAATGCAATCGGTATAAGAACTTTCCATCCTAATGCCATTAATTGATCAAATCTTAGCCTTGGCAATGTAGATTCTAACCATAAATATATAAATATAACAAATAGAACTTTAATAAAAAACCATACTATTTCTGGCAAAATAGGACCATTCCAACCACCTAAAAACAGGACTGTAGCTACACATGCTGTTAGAATCATATTTGCATATTCAGCTAAGAAAAAAAGCGCAAATTTCATACTAGCATACTCTACAAAAAAACCTGCAACTAATTCTTGCTCAGCTTCAACAAGGTTAAAAGGTATTCTATTTGTTTCTGCAAGAGCCGAAATTATATATATTACAAAAGGAATTATTTGAGGAATAACAAACCACATATGCTCTTGTGCCATGGTAATCTCTCTTAAATTAAGAGATCCTGCCAACAAAACTGGAGCAGCTATAGATAAACCCATTGCTGTCTCATAACTTATCATTTGAGCAGATGACCTTAAAGAACCTAAAAGCGCATATTTTGAATTTGAAGCCCATCCTGCCATTATAATACCATAGGTACCAACAGATGACAGGGCAATTATATATAATATACCTATATTCAAATCAGCAATATATGGATTCATTTCAATACCAAAAAATGATAATTGACTTGCAACAGGGATTACAGCAAAAGCTGCAATTGAGCATGTAAATGTTACTAAAGGAGATATGTTATATACAGATCTATCAACCATTGTTGGTACAATATCTTCTTTTGCAATTAGTTTAACAGCATCAGCTATCGGCTGCAATAGGCCCTTCCACCCCACATGAGTAGGACCAAGTCGCACCTGCATGTGTCCCACGACCTTTCTTTCTAGATAGGTAAGATAAGCTACTGAAAGGAGAATTATAGTTAATATTATAATCAGTTTAATTATCAAGACTATTGTAGTTACAACCATTTCTCACTCCAAAAATATATTAAGTACTATTCTTTTATAATATTCACGTTACAATAAGGACCATTTTTAAAAAAGCCTATGGTAGTACTATAATTATCTGGTAAAGTAGCAAGCCCTTTAGTCAAATGTTCATTTATTACTGTTTTAAATATACCTTTAACTGCACCACATTTTATAATAACACGATCTCCCTCTCCAATTTTTAGAGATTTAGCATCAATGGGATTTAAATTAACAACTGGTTCGCTATAGACTTTGTTTAAATCATCAGACCATCTAGTAAAAGTGCCTGAATGCAAGCGTGATGCTTCCGGATATAATATAAAATTGCTACTTTTTTCATCTTTGTCTAATTTATACTTAGTAAAGTCCCCAATTATTACTTCACTGTATTTAATAAGACCACCTTCCCAATTAATACCTTTATATAAAGGAGTATCATTTTCGATAGCTATTCTAATATCTTTGATATCTTTAAATTGAGTCAAACCAGCCATTTCATAAAATTTTATCAGCACCTCAAGGTCAGACAATTTGCTTTTATTAACAGCTTTCTGTATTGTCTGGACACGCCCTTCCATGTTTGTATAAGATCCATTTTTTTCAGCATAAAGTGAAACAGGAATGTATATATCTGCTAGTTTTGCTGTTTCGCTAAGGAATGGATCAATAACAAGAAGTAAATTTAGTTTTTTTCTTATATTATTAAACTCTGTACCAATTGTGCTTTCTAGTAAATTTTCACCAAAAACAACAAGGTATTTTAATTCGTTATTTAAAATTGCCTTTTCGAAATCTAAACCTCTTTCAACAACTCTGTACCCAGGACCATAGCCATTAACACAACCCATATCAGCTATGCCTTGTGAATTATTTTTCAACTTTGCAGGTAATAATTTAACTAATGGCAGTAAATCTTTAATTTTTTTAACATAATATAGATCATTATTATTATATGGGTTATATATCAATACTGGATTTTGTGCATTTTTCAAGATCTCACTTAAGTTATCTTCACTCTTATTTTTTGTATTTAAATTAACCAACAAATTTTCACATGCACTATATAAATCAGAAGGTTTGCCTGTAACAAACTCAGTAGCTACTCTCTTTAAGGCTGTAAAACTCGGATATAAAACAACTAGCTTTGCACCTGCACGGGCAGAACGTCTCACAGCAAGGCCAAGAATCGGATTTGACTCAGTTACATCTACGTTGAAAACTATTATAGCATCACTATCCTCAACATCTTTAAAGGTTCCTTCTGGTTTAGCATAAGCTACTTCAGATGAGTATATATTATTAGTTTTAAAATATTCTCTAGCGATTTTTTGAGCCAGATAAGCTTCTTCATTAGTGAGTCTTGGTGAAATATAAAATCCCAAAGCTTTAGAATTATTATTTTTAACTATATCCTTTAGCTTATTAAAAGCTAAATTTATTGCGTCATGAACTGCTACTTCTTTCTTTTCTGAACCCTCATTAATTACTGCTACATCTTTCCTTTCAGTGCTATTTATTAATTCATATCCAAATCTTCCTTTAACACACAAAAAACCATGGTTAATGCCTTTATCTACATCTTCTTTTATCCTATAAACTTCATCCGCCTCATGGTCAATTCTAATAGTACAGCCACAAGAACAAAACCCGCATATGGAATAGGTCGATGTCAAATTCCATGGTCTATTTTTAAATAGATAAACCCTATTGTTTAGAGATCCAACAGGACAAACACTTAAGCACTGCCCACAATACTCACAATGCCAAGGTTGATCAAAAGCTGTTCCTATATAAGTATTGGTTCCTCTCCTAATAAAACTAATACTTTGAATATTAACTACTTCATCACAGATTCTAACACACTTTCCACATAGGACACACCTATCAATATCCCTTTCAATAAATGGATTAGAATGATCAACAGGTGTATTCTTAGGTTTCTCATCAAATCTAACTTTGGCGACACCAAATTCATATGTTAAATCCTGCAATTGACATTCTCCGCCTTTATCACATACTGGGCAATCAAGGGGATGGTGGATCAATAATAATTCAATCAGAGTTTTCCTTAATTGAGCAAGCTTTGGAGATTTTGTAATTATTTCCATTTTATCAGCTATCGGTGTTGTACAAGCTGTAAATAATTTAGGTGATCCCTTTACTTCAACTATACAAGCTCTACAGGCACCAAAAGGTGCAAGCATTTTATAATGACAAAAAGTTGGGATATAAATTCCTGCTTCCTCAGCAGCCTCTAATATCGTTGCATTTTTTCTAGCTGTTACACTTTTCCCATCTATTTTTATTTCAACCATAGCATTGAACTCCTAAACATATTAATCGATAGCATTAAATGGGCAGTTAACTATACATTCTCTGCATTTAACACATTTGTTTTTATCTATGTAAGCTACTTTTCCTTTTTCCCAAGTTATTGCACTTACTGGGCACACTTTAAAACAAATACCGCATTTTTTACATCTATCATCGGCGACTATAAAATCAACAAGATCCGGACACTCTCTTGCAGGACATTTTTTGTTATATATATGGGCCTCATATTCTGATCTAAAATATCTAACTGTTGTAAGAACTGGATTAGGTGCTGTTTGGCCCAAACCACACAGTGAAGATGTCTTTATTTCATTGGCCAAGCTCTCTAACAGTTCAATATCTCCATCCTTTCCTTTTCCTGAAGTTATATTTTCAAGTATATCAAGCATTGTTCTTGTCCCAACCCTACAGGGAATACATTTTCCACATGATTCTCTTTGGGTAAATGTAAGAAAGAATTTTGCAATATTGACCATACAGTTCGTATCATCCATTACAACTGCACCACCAGAGCCCATCATTGCCCCTGCTGCAATCAAAGAGTCATAATCTACAGGTGTATCAAGCAGCGATTCAGGTAAACATCCACCAGAAGGGCCACCTAACTGCACAGCTTTGAACTTTCTTCTGTTTGGAATCCCACCACCAACATCAAAAATAAGCTGTCTTAAAGTAATTCCCATAGGGACTTCTACTAATCCTGTACTTTTAACCTTACCAGCTAAGGCAAAAATCTTTGTCCCTTTAGATTTTTCTGTACCTATAGAACTATACCAGTCACTACCTCTATTAATAATTAATGGTAAATTTGCTAATGTTTCTACATTGTTTACATTTGTTGGCTTTCCCCATAAACCTTTTACAGCAGGAAATGGTGGACGGGATCTAGGCATTCCTCTCTCGCCCTCAATTGATGCTATTAAAGCAGTTTCTTCACCACATACAAAAGCTCCTGCTCCTTCTTTCAAGTGAATTCTAAAATTAAAGTCATAGCCTAATATTTTTTCACCCAAGTAACCTCTTTCTTCAGCTATTTTCATAGCTAACTTAACTCTCTTAATAGCAAGAGGGTATTCAGCCCTACAATAAATATAGCCATCTGTGCATCCTATAGCATATGCTGCTATTAACATTCCTTCAAGAACACAGTGTGGATTGCCCTCAATAATAGATCTATCCATAAAAGCACCAGGGTCTCCCTCATCTGAATTACAAATAAGATATTTAACATCTCCAGGAGTATTTCTACAGAAGGTCCATTTTACTCCAGTTGGGAAACCTGCTCCACCTCGCCCTCTAAGCCCTGATTTTTTAACCTCTTCAATTACTTCTTCTGGTTTCATTTCAGATAATATTTTCTTTATAGCACTATAACCGCCTAATCTTATATAATCATCTATATCCTCTGGGTCAACTTTTCCACAAAGATGTAATACGTTTCTTTGCTGTAGTTTATAGAAATCGTAATAGTCTTTTTTGGCAGCAGACTTACTAAAGATTTCTCCACCCACAAGATGCTTTTCAATAATTTCAGGCACTATATCGGTTGTTACATGTTCATATGTTACGGGCTGTTCTCCAGGAATTAACACATCAACTAAAACATCTCTAGCGCATAAACCTCTGCATCCTGTACCCTTTGTTTTACAGGGTTTTCCTATTGCTTTTGCATCCTTTAGACCTCTTTTTTCGAATTCTTCATTAAAGGCATCTAAAACCTCAAAAGCACCAGATGCAACTCCAGCAGTTCCAACACAAACATGGACTTCAATATTTTCTACTTTAGTTGTTTCCATATTATTCTACGCCCTTAGCTTTATTAGCATAATCTTTAAAAATTGATCTAGCTTTTTCAGGAGTTAAATTTCCATAAGTTTTATCATTTATCATCATAACAGGCGCCATACCACATGCACCTATACAAGACACTTCTTCTAACGTAAAAGCCAAATCACTTGAGGTTTGTCCATTTTTAATACCAAATTCTTCAGCAACAACCTCAGAAATTCTTGCTGAACCTTTAACATGACATGCAGTGCCCCTGCAAACTCTTATAACATACCTACCCCT
>DHGE01000124.1 GCA_002402635.1 Deferribacterales bacterium UBA4806 | reverse complement strand
TTATGGGTTGCATAACTTCTAATAGATAATAAATAACCGGAAGTTCCAAGGCCTCCTGCAGCAGAAGATGGTGCAGTTAAACTGGCAGAGCCACCTGCACCAGCTGTTGGCCCTTGCACTTCTTTCCTTACATATATATTTATTTCACTGTATGGTGCGTTTTCTGGATTTTCTGGTCTTACCGTTATAAATGGTTTACTCCATACTGCAGATTGGCAAGCTTCATAATCATTAATGTCCATATTCTCTGGGTTTAATCCAATAAGATATCTATCTAGATAAACGCCACTACCTGAATAGTTTTCATCTCCAGGAATTGTACAGTTGTCAATTCTGTAAAAAGTAATTAAATCTGTTTTGCTTCCGCTTAGTTGTAATGTTTTATTGTCATTGTTATAAAAATTACTATCTTCTTGTTTCAATCTAAAAAAGACATCTTCAAAATTTTCCAAAATGTATGTTCCAATTTCAATCCCACCTTCAGCGGCGGTTTGAACTGATTCAAATCTCTGAAATTCACCAGAGCTTCTAATACCACGTGTGATTAGATATAACATTGCTCCACTAATAATTAAAATAGCAGCAATTAGTATAATAGTAGTAATTAAGGCAACCCCTTTATTATCTAAAAATTTACATTTGGCGTGGCAATAATTCTCTCTATTATCTCCCATTTATAATACCTCATATCATTTCTTATATTACTATTATCTACTTGAATAGTAAATTCAACAGGATCAATTGATGTTTCTGTTCTTCCCAATGTGGGAAACTTTAATGTATCACCCTCACTGTATAAATATTCTTTATTAATAAAACCACTTTGTACTATAAGCCCCAACCTAATAGCTTTTAGATCTTTTATTTTTGTACATATATTGTTTTGCCATTTTGTTTTTCTTCCATCATAACAGCCAAAATCAGCATTAAAATATGCTACACAAGGTATTAATGGTTGTGGGATTCCTTCTCCTCTGACAATTTGTAGATTATAGGTTTTGGGATTACATATATTGTATTTACTATCACTTCTTTCTTCATTGCGTTGTTTGCTTAGTTTTATTGTTTTAAAATAGTAGTAATCATTTATACTTTGAGCTCCTTTCTTACAGATAAATATAATATTACCATTATCTAGTAAATTGGTTGCTGGTAAGCCTCTAATAGGTCCATTGATAATATTTTTGTTAATATCCATGACAATTGTTGAAAAGTTTTGCTCAGTTTCAGGAAGTTCTAATGATGATTTTAAAAGATCTTCATTATTACCAAATCTAATATCATCATAAACTACATAATTGCCTGAAAAAGGATACTCACCAATAATGGATTTTAAGTGGATTTGTACAGGTGTATTATAATTATTATTATTTGTTTCAAATGTGATATTATTATCAGCTGACACGGCTATTGCTGCATAATTATTAATTCCACTAGGATTATTTTCATTATCTTGTATAGTTTCGCCTTCCTCTGGTTCATCTTCTTCATTGATGTAATTTGGTCTTGTTTCCCCATCTAGATCATCTTTAGAAATACCAAAGCCTGCATCTGATATGAATCTTTCTAGTTGTTCTATAGCAGGTCTCAATTTTTCTGAAGTTTGAGCAATGGCAATTTGTTGTTTTGAGGTTCTATAGAAAACTTCATATGTAGCAAAGAGAGCGAGTAATGTTAAAATAAATATTATAACTGCTACAATGAGTTCAGTTAATGTAAAACCTTTGCACCCTTTCATTAGTAATACTCCTGTGATTTATAAAAAACAGCAGTAATATTATCTTTTTCATTAACAGCATAGGGTTTAAACCATTCTATGGTTACTTCAATTCTTTTAAATTTGTTAGAAAAGCTAAATGTATTATTTTCTTCGCCTTCAATATTAACTTCATCTTCATTCCACCAAACACAATATGTTATATTATCATTAATACTGCCAAAATTATATGAGATCTTATCACATTCATTTTGGTCTTTATCAGTTATATTATCATAATCAAGAGTTTTTAAGTTATTAATAGTGTTATTTAAAATAGTCGTTGCCATATCTCTTAATGAATTTCTAAAGTTGTGTCTGATAGTTGCAGTAATAGTATATGCTAAAAAGACAGTAGCTATAGAAAAGATTGCTAAAGCCACTAACAATTCAATTAGCGTAACACCTTTGTTATTCATTTATTCTGGACTTTCCACATTAATATGCCCCATTGGACTGATCACTATGTCTCTTTTATACTCATCTACTGTATCTGTTATTCTTAGTGTTTTATTATCACTTGTTAAGGCAGTATCATTAAAATATACACTTTCATTATCAACCAGTTGCGGCTCATTATTACTATTAGTGGGCACCTTATAAATTTTAATTTCAGAGATATTATAGGTTTTATCTACTACTTCGTCCGAATAATCATTACTTTTTAAATTTTTCCACACTAGAGATATGATAAAGTTATATTCGTTGTTGTTTCCATATGCATTATTGGCTTTGTAAATACGAACACCGTAATGCCTCTTCTGAATTCTTTCATTAGGATCTTTATAAAAACTGTTTATCATTGAATATTTTTGTGCCTCCTTTAAAAGAGAAACAATTCTGTCAGTTTCACTTATCACTCTCTCTCGCCTGATGATTTTACTGGCAACTAAAGTTGAAATACCAAGCAGTATTGCAATAATCACTATTACAACAATTAACTCTATAATAGTAAAGCCTTTATTTCTTACAGAAGCTTGAGTTCGCCCATACAATCTGTCCATAAAGAGACCTTGTTTTTTCCTTACCATTCTAATTATGCTAAACAAGATTTATTATCTAACCTTTTTAAATAAAATTCTACTGGTAACTCCACTTGAGCTATTTGGGGTTTGTTGTGTTACTTTAGAGCTGCCAACAAAAGTTGTTACCTTTCCATCTTTGCCTTCTACACTTGTCATAGATTTGCCTGTTGGAGGCGGCAGACTCATTCCTGCCTTGTCTACAACGGTACTCCCTGTTATCGTAACAGTGTCTCCAGCTCTGACACTTTCTGTACTTTCAAATATGTTGTCATTGCTCATAAAAGATATTTGTCCTGATGGTGTTCCCGTTAAATAATGCAATGAATGAAGTCTTGTGGTTCCAACAACTGAGCAGGGCCTTGTGAGCGGTGTATATGTTACAAAATTAGCCAGCCCACCATATACTGATGGTGCAGAGTAAGCTCTTTCATAGGAGGTTTCATTAATGTCACTATCATTTTCCAGGTTTTCATTTTGACTATAAATATTATTATCAGCAAGTTTTTTTAAATCTATATACCAGCCGTCGTATCCTGTTTCATCAATGAACTCTTGTCTGGCAAACTCTTCTACAGTAACACCTCCTTCTGAAGTTATTACTGGGTTATCGACTGTATCAATAACCATTTTACAGCCATCTTCATTATTATTGTTGCAGCAATTATAATTATTACAGCTAAAACCATTTGATGAGTTATCAGCAGGTCCAATGTAAACGTCAGCGCAATAACATGAAACAGATGCAATTTGTGCTTCTACTTCTGTTTCTGTTGCATCATATAGATTTGAGTTGGATTGTATTTCTATGAGATTATCAGTATAATTTCTAGTGAATTTCAATCCCATTATATATTGCTTTGCTAAATCCTCACTGGGTAAATCATCAATATTCTGCATATCATTATCGCTGAAAAGTCTGCCACTGGCTATATATACCCAGATATTGCCATAATCATCAAAGGTATTCTCTGGCTTGGCAAAATATGGTGCATTAAAATCTGCTAAACTACTTAAAATATTTGTGATTCTTGCATTTTCCACATTATTTTTTATATCAGCTGCATAAAATGATCCAGTTTCATTGTCATATGTGCCAAAAAATAGGGTGTCATCACTGTAGTTATTATCCGAATCTACTTCCATAACTTCACCCACAGCTCTACCATTATCAATATTCACTTCTGAAACTAATTCACCATTTTTTAAATTAAAAAAGTAGAGTTTGCTGCTTTCTGTAAAATTATCTGCCTGTGGGTTATTAGGACCAGTACCCACCACGACATACCAGTCACCATTGGTTTTTCCATTTGCATCGTTTGAGTATTTAATAACTGCCGGTGTAGAAATTATTAATGTGTTGTCTGGCAGAGTTTTTTCCCACATAAACATTGGTTTGTAATGTTCTGCTGCTTCACCATTTTCATTCTCGCCTTCATTTGTATTGCCAGAAATATCTGTTCCTGTAACGTCAAGCACAAATATAGAGGAACTGAAAGTTTTATTGTCAATTGTATAACTTTTGCCTCCAAAACCCATTGTCCCAACTAAGAGTGTGCGCCAATTGTCAGCGGATAATTCACCTCCAGAATCAGCATTACCTTCTTCACCAATTGAAGCATCAACGAGCCTAAAAGTATAGTCAACTTTTGGTATGTGATATCTTGAGCCTTCTATGCTATACCACTGTAAATATGGAAGAGCATTATAGGGCATAAATGCCCAAATTTCTTGACCTACTATATATTCATCCTTATTATAACCGCTATCTTTAATCTCAAGGCCCATTGTTGATTTTTCACCTGAATCTAAGTCATCTCTTGGATTACCCATATAAAAAGCATGAACCATACCATCATTACCACCTGTAATAACAATAGGCAGTCTATTTCTAACAGTTGGTGAATTCATGTAATCATAGTATGAAAGATCACCATATTTATTGTGATAATTATTAATAGATGTGGGTGGTACAATTACAGGTGAGGAGTTAACAATATCTCCATAGAGGAAACCATTTTTACCATTTCTTATTAAAGAAATAATGTTACTTAAATGATCGTCATCGGTGGTACACCATATGTCTTTTAATAAATTTGTGGTAAAAGTGTTATTATCAAATTGATTACCACCATTGTCAAGTTCAGTGAAGGCTGCTGTTTGGTTATCATTGACAAAGATCGTTCTGTCAACTGGCGGTGTTATATCATTATCAAGCAGTGCAGACCAAACAGGCGATGTTTTATCATATTGATTTTTCAATAAACTTTTATAATATGGGTCACAATCGATTGGTGTCAAATTGTCATATGTATCACCATAGTTTAAAACTAATACAGAATATAAATCTTCTGCTTCATTGTCATTTTGTGAAGTATCTTGTTCTAATAATCCAGTTGTAAAAGTGATTAAGTTGTCAGTATGTGTACCATTGTCTGCCAGATCGAAGAGTTTATATTCATCGTCATCACTACTGTTGTCATCATTTTCTCTTATGCTGTTATTTTCATCTAAAAAATAGGCTTGAACATCTCCTCTCCAGTTTGAAGACAAACCCTCGTGAATTAATTTAGGAAAATAAAATGCATTGACCCATAGTCCTATTTTGTTATCACCAAAACGTGCTACAGCTGGCGCTGTAGAATTATAATGCTGCTCAAGTGCACCCTCTACTGCCATTTCAAAGATACTTCGTATTAATGCCTCATAATTATTTGTCGCATGATATAGAAAGTAGTTATCGGGTTTACCATTTAAATCACCATCCCATTCTAAGCATGCATTTGGAATTGATGTATTTTTAGAATCCTGTGGCAAACTATTATAGCCACAAGGCAGGCCATTGTTGTCATAATCTCTGTATCCACCAAAGACTGCAGCGTTCTGCATACTGTTAACTGCAGAATCATCAGTTTCACCTAAATTCATATTGAATGAGTAGGTTTCAATGTTTTGCTTGCCAGCTATATTTTCATTTAGATCGGCTTCACCGCCCTTCCAAATGTTATGGAAATTGCTTAAAGGATCTGTACTACTCCAGAGGCCATCACTCATATAAAAAAGCAAGTTTTTTGTGCAAGGGACAGTCATATCACTGCCATTTACGTTAAAGGTGTATGCAGCATCTCCACTTAATATCTCTTTTGCTTTTATTACAGCACTATCAGTAGCAGCTTCTTCAGATTGGCTATCCACAGTGGCTTCATTTATAGCATTTGCAAGATCAGTGTAGTCAAAATTTAGATCAATCGTCTTGTCAACAGCACTTGAATAAACAATCCCACCAAGTCTTGGTTTATATTCTTTATCCCACTCTTGGATATCCTGCAGTATCCCTTCTAAACAACCCTCTGCTTCATCGTCTGCTTCATATATATAGTCGTTAGTACCATTATCATTAATTGTATAATTTAATGCCATGTTACATAAATTGTTATCTTGACCTATTAAGCTTAGACCACCAGAGTCCTCTACAAAAGAATCGGCATCGCTCCATTTAACAGCTGTGTTATTGTCAGCTAAAACTACTGCATGTCTTTCAAGCCATGTGCAGTTATCTTCTGCCGATGTGCATTCATCTTCATTAGTATATTGAGTACAATTATCTTCTGATTGTAATCCCGGTAGACACAAAAATAACGAGAGAGAACTTCCAGTTAATAAGCTTATTCCTTCTGTTGCGACTGTAGTAGCGCCACTTGCTGCAGTGGTAGTTCCCGCTGTAGCTACACCACTTGCTGCAACTATAAGCTGCAAAAGCATGCCTATGTCAATTGCAATGCACTCCTCACCACAACAGCCTTCACTCGTTCCCATAGCTAAGCAACTGTTGCTTTCCTCACTGACACATTTACCTAGCTCTTTTGCCACGCCACCTGTTAACAGGCGTGTCACATAATCACTTCTGGTCATTTTGGCTGAATTCATTTGGTACCCATAGCCATTGCCTCCGCTTGACAAAACAGCGCCAGCCATTTGTAAAAATGGTTCTAAAAAAGCCATTACATCGTCAACACCCAAACATAAAGCACCACTCTCAATTGGACTTGTTATTAACTTTGTTATAGCCCCAACAAGGCCAGTAACTATTTCTCCAATATCAATGGCTGATACATTTTCACAATTCATAAAGAGCTCTGGAAATGGATTTTCACTACTTGATGCAGAGGCATTATCAGAAATACTGGTAAGTTGTTGTTGTTGTTCTGTCGTTAAATTATCACTTGCTGCAGATAATGTTCCTGATGATAAATTGCCAAAGAGAGATTCTGTAGTTCCGCTAAACTCTGTATCTAAACAATACTCCATGCTGGGTATAAAATACCCGCCAAGTTTTTCATTTTCAGTATTATTGTCAAAGGCTTTTTGAAGCATTGAATTACTGTAATCTAATAGATATAAAATATTTACATAATCATTTGTTTTTATGGATGGAGGCATATAGCTGTAATCAGCCACGTCATTCGGACATGCTTCCTGAGAATATAGACTGGAAGTAATGAATGAAAATAATAATAAAATAATAAAAAATCTTTTCATTATTGCTCCATATTTATAAGTTACATGCTTATAATCAAAAAATCAAATGTAATTTATGTAAAATTTGAAATAATTCTAATATATTAAAATAGAGTTAAACTTAATAAAAATANNTTTTTTTAAATAAAGCTATATAAAAAAAAGAGAAAAGTAAGGCTATTGCAAAAATATAGTAAAATCGTATACCCATAAAAAAGGTAGCTGTAATAATAAAAAAAGAAGGTAAAAACATTATTATGTTTTTATTAACAAAAAATTCTTTGTTTATACTATTTTGTCTCAAATATGGTAAAAAATAAATAGCAGTTATCATTACAAATCTTGAATAGAAAGGAACAAAGATTAATAGTATGTTGTTGTTAATATGTGAGAAGGTTGAAAGCTTTGCAGACAAAATAATAAATATTGAAATTACGCCCATTGTGCCGATATGGCTATCTTTCATAATTTTCAATTTTTCATCTAAACTTCTATGTGAAAAAATAGCATCGGAAGTGTCAGCAAGGCCATCTAAATGAAGAGCTCCTGTTGTAACTATGAGAAATATAAGCTGTAACAATGGTGTTAATAAATGATTAATTGTTCCAAGAAAATATAATATTATTCCAATAATTAACCCAACAACAGGGAAATATTTTACAGATCCATCTGGGGAAAAATTATTTAATGGCAATTTTATTGTTGTTAAGAAAGTTACAGCAGAATTAAAAGAAATTAGCTCTGAATGTAGATTTTTAAGGTTTATGCTTTTCATTTTGGTATTTATATTATTAAATAGTTAAATATGGAAGCATATATTAAAGGCAATCTTTTTCTAAAGGTTGATAATTTACCGGATAATATATTATCACTTTCAACTACAAACAAATGCAGTGTCTTTGATATTTTTAATTCTTCAGATAATCAAAAAAAAATTTATACTGACAACGAATTTTTTAAAAAACATTTTATTATAGACCATATTTTATTACCCCATCAAGTACATTCTAGTAAGGTGATGTATGTGAGTGAACTTAATTGTTCTCTTTTAGAGTGCGATGGACTCATAACAGACAAAAAAAATGTAGCACTGGGAATTTTAACAGCCGATTGTTATGCTGTGCAATTTTTTGGTAAGCATTTAATCGCAAATATTCACTGTGGCTGGCGAGGGGTCTATGGTGGCATAATTGAAAATACTATAAAACTTTTTACTGACCTGAATGATGAAGTTATTGGAACTATAGTGGGAATAGGTATTTGTGATAAATGCTATGTTGTAGGGGAAGAGTTAATAGAAAAATTCAGTAAAAAATTTAATAATATTCCTTATTTTAAAGATAATAGTGGTCAATACCACCTTTCATTAAGGCAGTTGATAATTCATATGTTAAAAGAGTATTATATATTTAATATAAATGAATTAAATTATTGTAGTTCCTGTTGTGATTTTTTATATTCCTATAGAAGGGATAATAAAACAGATAAGAGGTTATTGTCATTGATCTGGAAAAAATAATTAAAAGCAACTTAGAAGAAGTAAACGATAGAATTCGCATTGCTGCTGAGAAAACAGGCAGAAGTAAGGATGATATAACTTTGGTTGCAGTTTCCAAAACATTTAATACAGAGCATATTATAGCCGCATATGCAGCAGGGCAGAAAATATTTGGAGAAAATAGACTGCAGGAAGCTTTAGAGAAAATTGAGCAATTAAATGGGTATAGTGATATTAATTTTCATTTTATTGGTCACATTCAGAGCAACAAAGTAAAGTACTTTAATAACTATTTTTCACTGATTCAATCTGTTGACAGAATTGAATTGGCTGAAAAGATTGATAGAAAAGCCTGTGAAGGACACTTTATACAAGATATACTTATTCAGGTAAATTTAACAAGGGAAGCACAAAAATCGGGAGTTTATGTAGAAAATCTTAATGGACTTATAAACAGTGTTTGCAAACTAAAAAACCTTGTGCTTTGTGGTTTTATGTATATTCCACCATATAGAGAGAACCCTGAAGAAAACAGAGAACTTTTTAGAGAGATGAAAAAGTTATATGACAGCTATAAAATTAAGATAGGCGATGAGAATTTTAAGTATTTATCAATGGGAATGAGCGGTGATTTTGAAATTGCTATTGAAGAGGGTTCAAATATGGTCAGAGTTGGCACAGCTATATTTGGCAGTAGAAATTATTAATAAGCTTAAAAGGTTATATTTTGCAATCCATTGATATTAACGAAGAGTTTAAGCATGCAATAAATTTATTAGAAGATACAAATAGAAATGTATTTATAACTGGAAGAGCAGGAACAGGGAAATCTACTCTTTTAAATTATTTCTGTAACTATACTAAGAAAAAATTTGTTGTGCTTGCTCCAACTGGTGTGGCAGCTTTAAACGTCGGTGGACAGACAATACATTCTTTTTTTGGATTTAAACCAAATGTTACACTCTCTGATATTTCTAAGATTTATTTTGATGATGATAAAAATAACATATATAAATTGATCGACATTTTGATTATTGATGAAATTTCCATGGTCAGAGCAGACTTATTGGACTGTATTGATGCGTTTCTGAGAATAAATGGGTTATATCAAAATAAAGCATTTGGTGGCGTACAGGTGATTTTTATTGGGGACCTTTATCAATTGCCTCCTGTTGTAAAAGGTGATGAAAAGAGAATAATTGAAGGTATTTATAAGTCCCCATATTTTTACAGTGCAAAAGTATTTGATAATTTAGAAATGGAGTTTATTGAGCTTGTAAAAATCTACAGACAATCGGATAGCACTTTTATTGAGTTACTTAATGCTATAAGGAATAATAGTGTAACAGATAAGGATTTAGAACTATTAAATGAAAGAGTAAAACCAATTGATTTAGTAGACGGTGATGATAGTTTATACGTCTATTTAACAACAACTAACAAGGTGGCATCAAAAATAAATAATGAAAGACTTGCAGCACTTAAGAAAAAAAATCATACTTTTAAAGGAATAATTGAAGGAGATTTTGATGAAAAAAGCCTGCCAAGCGCAATTGATTTAAAATTAAAGTTAGGTTCACAGGTAATGATGGTTAATAATGACCCCTTTGGTGGGTGGGTGAATGGTAGCCTGGGGAATGTTGCCGCTTTTAAAAAGGATGACAAGGGTAATAAATATGTAGTAGTAAAATTAGGTAACAACCAGCTGGTAAATGTGTATCCTCATACATGGAATATTTATCACTATTTCGCTGAAAATGGCATCATAAAGTCTGATATAGTTGGCAAGTTTACTCAATATCCTTTAATACTTGCATGGGCTATTACTATACATAAAAGTCAGGGAAAGACTTTTGATAGAGTAATAATTGATATAGGTAATGGTGCCTTTGCATGTGGTCAAGTCTATGTGGCCCTCAGTAGATGTACAAGTTTAGAAGGTATTATTTTAAAAAAAGCTATTACTAAAAATCACATCTGGACTGATTTTAGAGTTATGCATTTTTTAACAAAATATCAATATAAAAAAGCTGAAGAAAAGTTATCTAAAACAGAGAAAATTGAAATAATAAATAGAGCAATTGAAAAAGAATTATTTCTTGAAATTGTTTACTTAAAACCTGATGATAAAAAATCAAGAAGAGTAATCAAACCATTAGCAATCAGTAATATGGAATATAAAGGTAAAAAATACACAGGTTTCCAGGCATTTTGTACACTTAGGAACGAAAATAGAATCTTTAGAATAGAAAGAATACTTGAGATTAAAGAAATTGATAATGGTGCTGATTAAATATAGAATATTATAGAGTAATATGGATATTGCTCTATAATCAAAATGTTAATGTTGACCTATATATATAATTTTTGTAAAAATATGTTTTCTAATTACAAATATCGGGAGTAAATGATGTTATTTCTTTTTAAATGTTTTATCTTTTTCTATATATCAATCCTTATTTTTAGATCTGTTATGACCAATCAAGAATTGTTGTTTAATCCATTTGGTAAGTTTATAGCAAAATTAACGGGGCCACTATTTAATAATCTTTTGAAAAGTTATAATAAGGAGCAAACAAACAGATTTATACCACTAATTATAATTTTTATTGTTTTTTTTATGGGAATTATTTACTGGCTTTTTTCAGGCCGTTCACTTATTCTAAATATATTGCAGGGCTATATTGATGCAGTTTTATTTTTATATTTTTTCTATCTATTCAGTTTAATTATAGGTATATTCAATGGCACTACTAATATTTCCTTTATTTCAACGTTTTTTCATAGAGCTGGACTGCCATTGGTTAGCTTGTCAAGAAGATTGGTAAAAATTCAAAGCAATAATATAGTGTTTATAGCTATTACATTATTAACACTGACTTATTTTATTGTTGAGGTTGTTCTAATAGGGACTCAGAACTTTTTTTATACCCAAACTTTTTTAATTCAACCTGCATTCTTTAAATCAATAGCTAATATTTTAATGTCTCTTCTATTCATATTAAGACTTTACACATGGTTAATAATAATAAGAGTGCTCTTATCATGGGTTGCACCAGATCCCTACAATATGGTAGTTCAAATACTTTATGCATTAACAGAGCCTGTTATGGCTCCATTTAGAAAAATAATTCCCCCTTTAGGTTTTATAGATATTTCGCCTATAATCCTTATTTTTGTTATTGAATTCATAAGAATTTTATTGAATCGTATGATTTTATTTATATTGTATTAAATAAATCTTTTATTATTTTATTCTTTTTTGAGGTGAAATATGTGGTTCTTTAGACTAATATTTTTTATATTGCTATTGTTTGTATTTATTAGTGTTAGAAAAATTTATAATTTTGACTTACAAGAAGCCTTTATCTATGGAATAGCTGTTTTTATAGGAGCTTACATAATTGAAATCTTATTTAAACTATTAAAAAAAGAAAGAGTCGCTTCAGCCATTGTTATGGGTGCTTTCTCATTGATAATCGCTAATATTATAGTTCTATCCTTTAGACTTCTATATAATCAACCACTAGTGGTATTAACAATTAATCTATTGTTGCTCTATGTTGGGATATTATATGGTTATAAAAATTTTGAATGGATAGATCGTTTTTTTACATCAAAGAAGAAAAGTGAAGGATATTTTATTCCTATTAAATTATTAGATAGCTCAACTATAATAGATGGCCGTATATTAGATATTGTAAACACTGGGTTTTTAGAAGGTAAAATTGTAATACCTAGTTTTATAGTAAAGGAATTGCAAACTATTTCAGATTCTCACGACCATTTAAAGAGACAAAAAGGTAGGCGTGGTCTTGATATTGTTAAAAATTTACAGAGTCAAGATAATGCTCCAGTTGAATTATTGGACATGGATATAAAGGGTGTAAAAACGGTAGATGAAAAACTGGTAGAGCTTGCTAAAAGATTAGATGCAGCAATTATAACAACAGATTTCAATCTGTTAAAGGTTGCAGAAATCCATAAGGTAGTTGTATTAAATATTAATGCACTTGCGACTGCTGTAAAACAGACGGTCCTTCCAGGTGAGGAACTTGTTATTACTGTTATAAGAGAGGGCAAGGAGAAGGATCAAGGAGTAGCTTATCTAGACGATGGTTCCATGGTTGTTATAGAAAATGGAAAAAAATTAATAGGTGAAACCATAAAGATAGAAGTGTCTAGTTTACTTCAATCAGATTCAGGACGCATTGTTTTCGGAAAACCAAAGAAATGAAAATAGATGCAATAATTCCTTCTGGAGGTATGGGGAGCAGATTTTCTAAGATTGAAAAAAAACAATATTATAAAATAAATGGAAAGGAAATATTATATTATACCCTTAAAAATCTTAAAGAGACTTATAATTTTAACAAATTTATTATAGGGGTTTTAGACGATGATAGAAATGTTATTAAAAAAATTTTAGAATCGTTAAATATTAAAAATTATATTATATCAAAGGCAGGTAAATTGAGGCAGGAAACTGTTTTTAATTGTTTGTTGGAAAGTCATACTGATATAGTGTTAATACATGATGCCGTTAGGCCTATTATAACACCTAAAATTGTAAAAAATGTTATTACTTCAATAGAGAATTATGATGGGGCAATTTGTGGAATTCAATTGAGAGATGCACTAAAAGAAATTGGTGAAGATAATATAGTAAAATTAAGTTTGGATAGAAACCAGTATGTTTTAATTCATACTCCCCAAGTTTTTAAGCGTAAAACTTTGATGACAGCGCTAGATGTTATTGAGAAAAAAAATAAAATAATTTATGATGAATCAGAAGCATTAGAATATATAGGGGGTAAAGTGATTTTTGTAAAGTCTATGTTTTATAACATCAAGATTACATATAAGGAAGACATACCATTTGTTAAATTTCTGATGAAAACATTTTTGTCTAAAAAGAATTCATAATTTATGGATATAGATTTAGCAAAATATATAAGAGAATTATCAATAGCTTTTGTTCCTTTTTTATTTGCAGTAACCATTCATGAATTTTCACATGGTTTTGTAGCATATAAATTTGGAGATAATACAGCTAAATTAGCGGGTAGACTAACTCTTAATCCTTTTGCCCATATAGATATTATAGGATTATTATTTTTATTAATTACAAGATTATTTGGATGGGCAAAACCAGTGCCCGTAAATTTTAATAATTTACATAATAAAAAATATGGTATTCTTTGTGTTGCAGCAGCTGGTCCAATATCAAACTTTATGACAGCTATTGTTTCAGCCATTATATTACAATTATTATCAGGGCTTAGCTTTGAAAATATTAAGATTTTTCATGTTTTTGAAGCAATAGTCTATATGTTTTATTTTTCTGTTCAAATCAATATTGCATTAGCAATTTTTAATTTAATACCAATACTCCCTTTGGATGGAGGGAGAATTTTGCAATCATTATTACCGCCTACAAAAGCTGTCGGTTTTTCAAAACTAGAACCATATGGTATTATCATTGTCATACTTCTTTTAATGACAAACGTGGTTAATTATTTTATTGTTCCTGTTATTCAATTTTTAGTAAAATTACTTGTGTGAGGTAAAAATGGACATTGTTGTTAGTGGCATGAGACCAACAGGAAGGTTGCATATTGGACATTATTTTGGTGCAATTAGAAACTGGGTTAAATTACAGGAACAATATGATTGTTATTTCTTTGTTGCAGATTGGCATGCCTTGACAACGCATTTTGAGGATACGTCACACATTAAAGAGAATTCAAGAGAAATGGTATTGGACTGGTTGGCTTCAGGTATTAATATTGATAAAGCTGTAATTTTTATTCAATCGTTAAATCCATATCATTCCGAATTATTTTTGCTTCTTTCTATGATTACACCTATAAGCTGGTTAGAAAGGTGTCCTACATATAAGGAAATTAAGCAAGAGATGTCTAAAGATGGCAAAGACCTCTCTAATTATGGTTTTCTGGGTTATCCTGTTTTGATGACATCGGACATTATTCTGTATGACGCAAAATATGTGCCAGTAGGTATTGATCAATTACCCCACATAGAATTATCAAGAGAGTTAGTTAGACGATTTAATTTCTATTTTGGTGAGGATCTCTTTTTTGAGCCAGAAGCATATATCACTGAAAGCCCAAAGATCCCTGGGATTGATGGCCGAAAAATGAGTAAGTCCTATAATAATGCTATATGGCTGCATGATGACTTAAAGGATGTGGAGAAGAAAATACTTACAATGATGACAGATACAAACAGAAAGAGAAGAGTAGATCCTGGAGATCCAGAAAAATGTCCTGTCTTCGATTATCATAAAATATTTTCTATTGAAGAAGAAAAAAGGTTTATTATTGAAGGTTGTACTGGTGCAAAAATAGGTTGTATTGACTGCAAAAGAATTCTATTAAGTCATTTGATTGACTTTTTAAGCTCTTTTCAGGAAAAGAGAGTTTTAATTACAGATAGTTATAGAGATAAAGATCTTTACGAAATTTTAGAAAATGCACAAAATAAGGCATTAAATAAGGCAAAATCAAAGATGAAGAAGATAAGAGAGGCTCTAAAATTTTAGATATTTTAGATATAAAATTAGAAAATTTTGAAGGTCCATTAGATCTTTTAATTTATTTAATAAAAAAGAACGAAATGAATATATATGACATATCAATAGTAACAATAGCTGACCAATTCCTTAATTCAATTAAAGATATAGAAAAATTACAATTGGAAATTGCTGCAGATTTCATAAATCTTGCATCATATCTTGTTTATTTAAAATCAAAAATGTTGTTGCCTTCTGAAAAAATAGACACGCCTGACATTGATGTAGAGGAAGAAAAATTTAAACTGGGCCAGAGACTTTTAGAGTATTCGTTTTATAGAGATGTTAGTACATACCTGGATGAATGTGAGGCAAAAGCCATAAAAAATTTGAAGAGACGTGAACAGATAGAGTTAAAAGTCAACAGAGAGAGTATTTATGATGCATATACACTTGCCCATTATTATTTTCCTATAGTTTGCAAAGAAAAAGTTGATATAAAATTAGATAAAGTTAATGTGAATTTTAAAGATGTTATATCAAAAGTAAAAAATATAATTTTAAGTAGAGAATCACTTTTATATAGAGAGATAGTAAATTCCTTTTTTGATAGATATGAAATAGCAGCCTCATTAATTGCTATGTTAGAATTAATTAAATTGAAGTTCATTTCTGCTTTGCAAAAAGAACCATTTAAGGACATTTATATTCGCAGATTGTAAAAATATGAGTGAAGAAAATAAAATATTTTATGCTCTACTCTTTTTATCTGGCAAGTCTATTTCTTCTGAAAGGCTTAAAGATATAATAGAACCATTTGATATTGAAAACAAACTTATTGAATATGTTAGTAATTTTAACAGATTAGAAATCGGTTTGAAAATTATTAGAGTTGCTGATGGTTATCAAATGGTGGTCGATAGCGAAATATTTGATGAATGCTCAAAATTTTTTGAATTAAAAAGTGAAAAATTGACTAAATCAGCTAAAGAGACCATAGCAATCATTGCTTATAACCAACCAATTACAAAGCAAGAAATTGATTATATTAGAGGTGTAAATTCAACAGGAACAATAAAGCAGTTGTTAGATAAAAATCTTATTAAAATCTCTGGTAGAAAAGATGTTCCTGGTAGACCACTTCTGTATTCTGTAACAAATGATTTTTATGAGTATTTTGGACTCAACAACATTTCAGATTTACCAACTTTGAGAGAATGGCAAGAATTGAAGAAAGAATTAGATTAAATAAATTTATAGCTAAATCTGGTATCTATTCGAGAAGGCAAGCAGATCTACTTATTTTCAATGGGCTTGTAAAAATTAATGGTAAATTTATACAAGACCCATCAGTAAAAGTTAATCCCGAAACTGATATAATTACAGTTAATGATGTGAAACTTAATATTGATAAGGAAATATTTATTAAGTTTTATAAACCTGTAAACGTACTTTCAAGTTATATTAGCCAGGGTTGTAAACGAAGTTTAATTGACTTTGAGCCATTTAATAAATTTAGACTATCTTATGCCGGTAGATTAGATTATAAGAGTGAGGGTTTAATGTTTTTTTGTAACGATGGCGATCTAATAGAAAGATTGCTTTTACCAGAAAATCATGTTGAGAAAGAATATTTGGTGTATGTAGATCATTGCTTGTCTGAAAAGGACATGATGATGCTTCAAAAAGGTTTAACTATTGGTGACGTGCATTACAAGGAATGTAAAATCATTAGAAGTGGAAAACTAATGTATAAAGTATTAATCCATGAAGGGAAAAAAAGACAAATTAGGAAAATGTTTAAATATTGCAATGTTAATGTTATAAAGCTAATAAGGGTGAGAATAGGGCCTATTCTTTTGGGAGATTTAAAACCAGGAGAATATAAAAACTTGGATATACATGAGTTGAGGGGGATAAAAAATGTATAAGCTTAAAGTTATTGATTCTTTTTCAGCTGCACATAACCTAAGAAATTACAAAGGAAAATGCGAAGAACTCCATGGGCATAATTATAAAGTAGAGGTGGTTTTAGGAGGCTCAGAGCTTGGTGAAAATGGGTTGTTAATAGATTTTAAGGACATTAAAATCTCATTAAAGAAAGTACTTGAAATGTTAGATCATAAATATTTAAATGAAGTGACAATTTTTGCTGATACTAATCCTACTAGTGAAAATTTAGCTAAATATATATATAATGAAATGAAGAAGTTATGGCATAAACGAATTGATTCTGTTACTGTGTGGGAGACAGATAATACAGCTGTTACTTATTATGAAAAACATAGTAGTTGAAAAATATTATTTATATATTATTTGTTAATAAAGAGGGTAAAAATGTTTGATCTATTTAGAAATAAAACGGTAAAAAACATTGAAATAGCTAGAAATTATTTCCGAAAGGGAAATTTAAAAAAAGCAGCTAATATGTGTATTGAACTTTTGGGGGAGAATGAGTTTAATCTAGAAGCTTTACATTTATTATCAGAAATATACTTGAGAGATAATGATTTATATAAATATAAAAATATTTGTCTCAAGTTGATAGATGTTTATATTGAAAATAATAATTACAATTCATCAATTGCTCTACTAAAAAAATTAATTAAAAAGTTTCCAGATGATATTGAAATTTACAACAAAATGGTAATTGTCTATGAAAAATCTAATATGAGGAAAGAGACGATACAAACACTTTTTGTTCTTGGAGATCTATATTTAAAAAAAGATATGTATACTGAGGCCTCAGAAGTATTTGTTAAACTACTAAATTATAATAAATTAGATAAATCTATAGACGTCTGTTTTGAAGTAATTAATCGTTTTGTATCTTTAGATAACAAAATGCTAATAAATTTGGCAGTTAAAGATTGTATGTCCTATGCAAAAGAAAGTGGTGATAAAGAAGCGTTAAATAAATTAATAGATATAGCCGCTAAATATGACTGTGATATTGGCCAAAATATAAAAGACTCTTTAGAATATTTTAAGAGTAATAAAAGTAATTTAAGTTATTTTGTTAAACATTGTATTAATTATTTTATAAATATATGTACTGCCCTTGATATGGAATTTTATAAAAGGATCCTCAATAGTTTTGATTATGATGAAATAGGAGAATTGGTAAAAAAGATTCATGATAAATATAAGAATCTAGAGGTTTATAAAGTTGGATTTGAAATCTTTTCTGAAAAAAATGATACTGCCGGTTTAAGGTACATATTAGAACGTTTATACACGATAGAAGATCCTAGTAAGGATCAAATTGATTTTTTAGTAAAGGGCCATGAGAAAATAAAAGATCCAAGAATTCTTTATAGTATAGCTTTATATCTCATAAGATGTAAAAATAATATTGCTGCAAATATTATTTTAAAAAAGGCTCTTGAGATTGCAAATGGTGATGAAGAGATTAAAAAACAAATTGAAGATAGATTAGATGAGTTAGCCAATATTACTGCTACATTAGAATTAAAAGAGCCTAAGGTGAGAAATCTTGAAGATACAACTTTTAAAAAAATGGCAAGTATCGATGACTTAAAAGAAAAAGAAGAAGAATTACCTGAAATTGAGGTTATTTTTGAAGACAAAAAACTAACAAATGAAGTTAAAGAGGAGGTAGAAAAAAATGATTTAATTTATTCACAAGCTCTTGAACTAATTAAAAACAAATCGTATAAGAAAGCAATTGAGATACTAATGCCACTAATAGGGACTTCTAATGACTTTAATATTCTTTTTAATATTGGGTTGTGTTATGAGGGGTTGAAGGAATATGATAGGGCGATTGAATTTTATAAGAAAGCTATAGAGTTAACTAGAGATGTACAATATAAAAGTAAATTATTAATAAAAATAACTGACATATATTTTGATATGCGAGATAAAGAAAAAACATACGAAACTCTTTATGAGGTTTATAAAATAAATCCTGGCGCTTTTAAGTATATATTTAATTGAAGGATCAAGGTATTTAACATGTATTAAAAACTTTTTTGCAGTTTTTAGTTACAATGATAATATGTATATAAATGATAAATAATGAATATATTGCAAATATATTTGAAGGATATGCCCAATATCTTGAGCTGAAAGATGAAGACCCATTTAAAATAAGAGCCTATAATAAAGCATCCTTTAATATAAAAAATTCAACAATAGATATTGCAGCTTATTTTAATAAAGAAGGCAAACTGCCA
>DHGE01000115.1:4958-5466 GCA_002402635.1 Deferribacterales bacterium UBA4806 | reverse complement strand
CCAATTATGCCGCAAAGAGGCGGCAACATTGCGAAATAACCCATTTTCATAATATGCATGCCCCTTTCATCAACTAGATACGCAGGAAACCATGTAATAAAAAAATACATTGTATAATTGAAAAAGAAAAATCCAAGACACATTGCAATAACATTTCTGTATTTCAACAATTTATACCAGCTCATAGGTTGAATTTTATCTATACCTTCTTTTTTAACCTGGCCATCTCTAATATAACTTAACTCTAATTTATTGATTTTCTTGTGTTTCTCAGGGTCATTGTAATAAATAAACCACAGAACTGCCCAAACCAGACCTATTAATCCACATACAATAAATGGTATTCTCCATCCAAAAATAGCAACCATCCAAGCCACAAGAGGCATTGCAAAAGCCGTTCCAAACTTAGTCCCACTATCAAACAGAGCAGTAACTTTGCCACGTTCTTTATCTGGAAACCATTTAGCAGCAATTCCTGCATTACATGGGTAAGCACCTGCCTCGCCTA
>DHGE01000115.1:0-4944 GCA_002402635.1 Deferribacterales bacterium UBA4806 | reverse complement strand
GACCACCATATGACAGATACCCCCAGACATATTTTTTGTCCAATTCTATCTGCAAGCCATCCTGCAGGAATTTGAAAAGTTGCATAACTCCAGAAAAAAGCAGACATAACTATACCCATTGTAGTAGGACCAATATGTAGATCTTTCATAATTTCAGGAGTTGCAGCTGACATTACAGTTCTGTCAAGGTAATTGATGGCTATTGCAGCCCACATAAATACAGCTATAACCCATCTAAAATTTGTTCTCTTTTCTTGGCTACTTTTACTCACTTTTAATCCCCCTAAGATTAATTGGTTCAAGTCCTGGCACTAATAAATTAAATATAACGAATGCAATAACATAAAGAAAACCACATATAATAAATAAATACATATATGTACCTGTTAATTGAAGCATAAAACCAGCAAACACAGCAAATGACATAGAGCCAATTGCTCCGATAGTACTTCCCAACCCAACTATTGAGGCAACAGTATTCTTTGGAAACATATCAGAACATACTGTGTATAGATTTGCTGACCAACCTTGATGAGCTGCTGCTGCAAGTCCAATTAAAAATATTCCTAACCACTGTGTAACATTTGATGCAAAAATAATTGGAACAACAAGCACTGCACAAGTTAATAAGGCTATCTTCCTCGCTTTGTTTACACTTAGACCAATCTTAATAAAAAAACCAGAAAGCCAACCAGCACCAATACTTCCTATACAAGCCATCGAATAGATAATAATAAGCGGTAGCCCTAAATGAGCTAAATCAAGGCCAAACTTCTTATTAAAAAATTTAGGTAACCACCCTAAATAAAACCACCATGCAGGCTCTGTTAAAAATTTTGCAAGGATATATGACCAAGATTGCCTATATAGTAGTAATTTTAACCATGGCTGTTTGCCATCATTTGAATCATTATTAACTACTTCATCACCATCACTCTTAATATAATCAATTTCTGATGATTTCATTCTTTTATGTCGTTCAGGTTTATTATAAATCATTATCCAAAAAATAACCCATATAACACCTAATAATCCTGTTACAACAAAAGATGCCTGCCAGCCAAATCGTATAGTTAACCATGGTACCATTATGGCAGTTATAATCACTCCAATATTGGCTCCTGAATTAAATATACCTGTAGCAAGTGCCCTTTCCTTCTTTGGAAACCACTCTGCAACTGTTTTGATTGCAGCAGGAAAATTACCTGATTCACCAATGGCTAACGCAAATCTAGCCACTCCAAAGCCTGTGATAGATCTTACAACAGCATGGCCAATTTCAGCAAAACTCCATAAAATTATTGATAATGAATATCCTAATTTAGTCCCAACTTTATCAACAAACCTGCCTACAAGAAACAAACCTAAAGCGTATGCAAATTGAAAAATAGAATTTAGGTAACCATACTCTATTTCACTCCAACCTATTTCTTTTTCTAAAATTGGCGCCAATATTGCAAAAACCTGCCTGTCTACATAACTTAGGGTTGTTGCAAAGAAAAGCAAAGCACAGATGCTCCATCTATATGACCCTACTTTCTCCTTCATCTAATAAAACCTCCTATAAATTTTGACTAATCAAGTTACTAAATTAAAAATATAATATGTAGTGATGCATATAATAAATTGCTTAAAATCCTAATCACCTACCACACCAAAACTATCTTTAAGTCTGATATCCTCAGATGAGCTTCCAACCATTACTTCAAATTCACCCGGTTCAACTACCTTCTCCATATCTCTATTCAATAGCGATAATTGACTTGCTGGAATATAAAAGCTAATACGTTTAGTTTGACCTGGGAAAAGCGTAACCCTGTAAAAGCCTTTTAACTCTTTATCATAGGTTGTTACTGAACTAACCTTATCATTTATATAAACCTGAACAACTTCATCACCCTTTACTTTTCCAATATTTGATACCTCTACACTAACGGTTACCATTCCATTCTCATCAATTTGTTTTGGTGTAACCTGCAAATTATCATATTTAAACTCTGTATAACTCAGGCCATACCCAAATGGATATAAAGCACCCGAAACATATGTTGAACCACCTACTTGAGAACTTGGTTTATATGGGAAATTAAATGGAATTTGACCTACAGATTTAGGAAATGTTAGTGGAAGCTTTCCTCCAGGATTATAATCACCAAATAACACTTCAGCAATTGCTTGTGCGCTCTTTTCTCCTGGAAACCATCCTTCGACAATGGCTGGAATATTTTCATTTATCCAATTGATGGTAATCGGTCTACCGTTTAATAAAACTACCACTACAGGTTTACCAGTGGCAAACAATGCTTTAACTAAATCCAATTGATGTCCAGCTAGATCTAAGCTTGACCTGGTATAGCCTTCACCAATGATTCTATCATTTTCTCCAATAACTGCGATAATTACATCTGTATCATTAGCCTTTTCAACAGCCTCATCAATCATCTTCTGTTCTTCGGCATCAGGTTTCTCAGGTAAAATTTCACTTTCTGGAAAGTTTTTATCTATTACTTCGCAACCTCGACTATAAGTAACAGCAACTTTATCACCAACTTTCTTTTTGATAGCCTCATACACTGTCTCAATATCAGTAATTGGACCATATCCAGTTGAAAGATTTTTTGTATCATCTGCAAGGGGTCCCACTACTAAAATTTTCTTTATATTATTATTTAAGGGGAGCAAACTATTTTCATTCTTTAACAAAACAATAGATTTTCTTGCTGCCTCAAGTGCCACTTGTTGGTGCTCTTCACTGTGAACAATTTTATCAACCTCATCTATATTTTCAACATATGGTTTATCAAATAGACCTAAAATATACTTTACTCTTAATACATCTCTTACCCTTTCATCAATCACATCCATCGATAATAAATCAGATTTTATTGCATTCCTCAATGGTTCAATATAATCCTCAGGTTCTCTAAAGTTTGTCCAAACATTTAAACCTGCCTGTACTGCTTCTGTCACAGCATGTTCAAGATCTTCAGCAACATGATGTTTATTCCATATTTGCTCTACAGCTTCACTATCTGATACCACATATCCTTGAAACCCCCAGCTATTTCTTAAAATTTCTGTCAAAAACTTGCTACTACCTGTTACTGGTACCCCATTATAATCGTTATAAGAACTCATAACACCAAGAGCACCACCATCTATAATGGCTCTTCTAAATGGTTCTAAATGAATTGAATCGACCTCTCTGATAGTTGCTTGCGGGTCAGTTCTAACATCTCCATCTCTTCCACCTTTTGGTATGCTGTAAACTGCAAAATGCTTTAATGTCGATACAACTCCTTCTTCCTGAATTCCCAAAGTCATTGCAGTAGCAAGCTTTGATGCCAAATAGGGATCTTCCCCAAAAGTCTCTATAACACGCCCCCACCTTGGGTCTCTTGCTAAATCACATATTGGAGCATATACATTGGTATAACCAAAGGCTTTAGCTTCTTTACCTGTAACATGGCCGATTTTATTTATTAAATTAACATCCCAAGTGCTTGCTAGTCCAGGTGGCACAGGAAACGAAGTTGCACCAGTCTGTCTTAAACCATGTATGCCCTCATTTGTAAAATCTATAGGAATACCTAATCTTGTTTTTTCAATAAAAAAACGTTGCACTTCGTTTATTGCTTCTGCATGTTTTGATGGTGGCCAATCATATTGTGTTTGAGTAGGCACACTTTTACCTTCATTTTTATAAAACCAAACCTGAGGCCCTTCACCATTAAGATGTTCATCTATGTTAGCAATACCATCTTTCCACACTCTGTTAGTCCATTCATCTGTTGGCAATTCATCTGCTAACACATTTCCATAACCATATAGAGTTGCCAATTGGCAGGTTTTTTCTTCTACAGTCATTCTGTTAAGTAAATCTGTAATTCTTTTCTCAACTGAAAGTGATGGATCTTCATATGGATCTTGTTTTCCATTCTTATTATGATCAATCCAATTATCATAATAAATGTTAACATCTTGTGAAAAACTAAAACCTACAAGCGATAATAAAAATAAAGCTAAACTTAAAACAATAAATCTTACTTTACTCATAGCCAACCTCCAAATTAAATTACTAAAAATAAAAATTTAAGATATTTTCATAATATTAACCTGCCAAAATATCTTTTGATGAGATTTTTTTAGCTACATCTAATGCTCTTAAGTAAGGAATTTGTCCTTTTTCAACAAATTCTCCTAATACGCTTGAAAGTACTCTTCTAAATAATTCAATTCTACTACCAAATGAAATTATTTTTCGTGAATCAGTAGTAAAACCTGAAAAATTAATTAATAAATCAACAGATGCAATATACTTAAAGCAAAACTCAATACCAAATGGTGAATCATTAAACCACCAGGGTGCACCAATTAACACATTCGGAAAGGCTCTTGCAAGTGTAGCAATCGTTGGTAAATGAAATGGGTCCACTACATACAAAATAATATTAAATTTTCCATCAAAGGTATTGAGAAAATCTTTTAAATTCATCGCTATTTCTAAACTATTAGTTGATATATCCCCACCTGAATCTGGACCTAACATATCAAAAAGGCTTTTTCTATAATCCCTTACAGCTCCAATGTGATATTGAGCTGAAAGTTTGTTCTCACTATAAAGTTCACCTAAATAAAAAAGTATAAATGCTTTGAAATCAGCAATTTCTTCACTACCTAATTCTTTATGAGCTATTCTTTTCAGATAAATCTCTCCCGCTCTTTCTTTCTTTATATAATGCCCATATGGAATAAATAATCCCTGGTCTGAAATTGGGCAGCCAAATTCCTTAAAATATGATAAAGCTTTACCTAAAGCATCTAAATATCCATCAAAAGTTGTTTCATCCTGAATAAATTTTTTACATAGTATATTACTAAAGTTTATAAAATCATCCTTTTCGATATTGTAAACTTTATCAGTTCTAAAAGCAGGCAATATTT
>DHGE01000009.1 GCA_002402635.1 Deferribacterales bacterium UBA4806 | reverse complement strand
ACTGTGATGGAACAAAATAAATTGAAGGGGACCATAAAATTTTTTGGAACTCCTGCTGAGGAATCTGGCTCTGCAAAAGTATATATGGTTAGAGATGGTTTTATGAATGGGGTTGATGTAGTTTTAGACAATCATCCAGGAGATAAATTTGCTGTTGAATATGGTTTTCATACTAATGCATTATTCTATTTTAAAGTTACTTTTTTAGGAAAAGCTGCGCACGCTGCTTCCAACCCATGGGATGGAGTGAGTGCATTAGATGCTTTTGAACTTATGGCACATGGGATAAATTTACTTAGAGAACACCTTTTTTTATCTCATAGAATACACTATATAATTGAAGAGGGGGGTGTTGCTCCTAATATTGTTCCAGATAAAGTTGTTGTGGCAATTTATGTAAGGGATAGTGACGATAAAATAAAAAATACCTATGAAAAAGTTTTAAATTGTGTAAAGGCAGGTGCTCTTGCAACGGGATGTAACTACAAAGTTGAACTTATAAACGCCCTCCACCAGGTGCATATTAATGAAAATCTAGCTAAATTAATGTATAAAAATATGAAAAAAGTGGGGATTCCTTCGTGGAGTAATGATGAACTAGAAATGGCTCATGAATTACAAAAGAACTTTGGAGTAAGTCAATTGGGGCTAGCTGATAAGGTTGAATTAATTCCACCACCAGATACTTTTATTGGTGGCTATTCTACAGATCTAGGAGAGATCAGTTTAGTTGCTCCAACAGCAACTATTACTGTTCCAACGTGGCCGAAAGGCATACCTTTACATTCTTGGGCTTCATGTGCTATGGCGCCAACAAGTATAGCTCATAAAGGAATGATAGCTGCAGCAAAAGCTTTAGCATATACAGGCATTGATTTAATTAATAAACCAGAAATACTTAAAGAAATAAAAGACGAATTTGAAAATATGAAAAAAATTTATCCCTATAAATGTTATTTGCCTGATGATAATAAACCTTCATTAGATTTATACAAGAAAGAGATGGAAAGATTTAGACCGCAGATGAAAAAATTTTATATGGATAAGAATTTATAATATTATATTTCAAATTTAACAAAATTATTTATTATAGTGTAAAGTTTCGAATTTATAACTACTTTAAAATTTATTATATTATTTAGGAGGTGTTAAATTGAAAAAGAATTTTATTGTTAAAATTTTACTTCTATTGTTTTTGTTCAATAATTTTTCATTTGCTTTAAATAATGATGGTATTGGTCTCGATGACGCCTTGTCTGGTCTTTTATTACGAGAAAAATCAATTATTCAAGCAGAAAAATCTTTAGATAATGCAACAAAAAAGGCAGTAAAAGATGTCAATAGACCAGCTTATCATTTTACTCCACCAGCAAACTGGATGAATGATATTAACGGTCCCATTTATTACAATGGTTATTATCATATTTTTTATCAGCACAATCCATATAATGATTTTTGGCAGCATATGCATTGGGGGCATGCTAAAAGCCCTGACCTTATACATTGGCAGCACTTACCCATTGCGCTCTGGCCATCATATGACAAAGGAGAGCTACATTGTTTTTCAGGTTGCACCATATTTGACGCAAAAGGTATTCCTATGATCTTTTACACAAAGGTAACTTATCCTGAACCACAGGATGAATCCCCCTTTTTATGGCCTTTAATTGCTCATGAGCAGTGGGCTGCAACACCGGAGGACAATGACCTCATATTATGGCAAAAGCATCCTGCAAATCCTATAATGACCTTAGAAACTCACGGAGGCCCACCTTTTGAGCCAAACTGGAGAGATCCCTTTATATTTCAGGAAATGGGTAGAACATTTATGTTGCTTGGCGCAAATATAGATGATAGAGCTACTGTACCAATTTATGAAGCAAAGAATAATAATCTTTTAAAGTGGGAATATAAGGGGATACTCTATGAAGAGCCAAGAGCTAATACATTTTTCTTTGAATGCCCTAATTTTTTTAAATTAGGTGATAAATGGTATCTAATTTACTCTGCACACAAACCAGTTGAATATTATTCAGGAAAATTTGACATAGATAATTTTAAATTTATTCCAGATAAAAAAGGACTAATTGACTATAGTAGTAATTTTTATGCATCTAACATTATGAAAGATAAAGACAGATTACTTTTATATGGCTGGATTAAAGACTTTAAAGAAAATATGGGTTGGAATGGAGCTATGATAATACCAAGAAATATTACAAAAAATATTAGTGGGCAATTAATAACTTATCCAGTAGAGGCTGCAAAAGCATTGCGTAAAACACAGCTTGGAGCTTATAAATTTAAAGCGGACAATAAAAATTACATTTTAGATAAAGCTATAGGAAAGAATCTAGAAATTGAGATAACTTTTAAGAACATTAAATCTAATCATTTTGGAATAACTGTATTCAGAGATAAAGAAAATCAAAGTGGCTTAACAATATCAATACATAACAATATTTTCATAGTTGGTGATATTGAAGTTCCTTTACAGCATAATGCAGCTTTTGAAGAAAAAACTTTGAATATTTATTTAGATAATTCAGTAACAGAAGTCTTCCTTAATAAGGGAGAATATGCAATTACTAAAGTATATTATCCTTCAGAAAATGGTAGTGGCCTATTAATTTTTTCACATAAAGGATCAGTTGATACTGATGTGAGTGTATGGAAATTGGGTCTATAAAATATAATAGAGGTATAGCATGGGTTTAATTAATTTAAGTAGGTTTATTTTAGAGGAGCAAAGGAAATATTCAGGAGCAACTGGTGATTTTTCATTGATTCTTGAACAAATCGCATTAGCTGGAAAAATCATTAGTAAAGATGTCTCAAAGGCAGGTATTGCAAATATTATTGGAGAGGCAGACAGCTTAAATGTTTTTGGTGAAAGGCAACAAAAGTTAGATCTTTTTGCCCATAACACCCTTGTTTATTCATTAGATCATATCGGAAAATTAGCTGGTATGGTTTCTGAAGAATCCGATAAAATAATAGAAATACCGACAAAGCATGTTGAAGGAAAATATCTTGCTGTGTTTGATCCTTTAGATGGCTCAAGCAATATAGATGTTAATATTAGCATAGGCACTATATTTGGTGTATATAAAAAGTTAAATGAAAATATTGATGGTTGCACAGAGAAGGATTTCTTACAACCTGGGTGTAAATTAATCTGTGCGGGATATGTCATTTATGGGGCAAGTACAATGTTAGTATATTCAACTGGCAATGGTGTAAATGGTTTTACATTAGACCCATCATTAGGCGAATTTATACTTTCCCATAGCAATATGAAAATACCCCATTCTGGAAGTATTTATAGCGTAAATGAAGCATATTACGATAAATGGGATACAAAGATTAAAAAGTATGTTGAATATTTAAAAAATTTCAAAGAGAGGGAATATAAATCTCGTTATATTGGCTCATTAGTTTCAGATTTTCATAGGAATTTATTAAAGGGTGGTATTTTTTTATATCCTGCTGATAAGAAAAATCCCGATGGTAAACTTAGGCTTCTTTATGAGGCTAATCCTTTGTCATTTATTATTGAGCAGGCAGGCGGCAAAGCTATTGATGGGAAAAATGATATTTTAAGAAAAACTCCTCAATCGGTGCACCAAAGAACACCTCTTTTTATAGGGTCTCCCTTTGAAGTGGAACTTTTAAAAGAATATATGAGTACTGATTAATGTTTTTGGGTGCTCATGAATCAATAGCTGGAGGCATATACAAAAGTGTATTGCGAGCTAAGGAAGATGGATGTGAAGCTTTACAGATTTTTGTAAAAAATGCAAACAGGTGGATAGGAGCACCCCTGGCTAATGAGTTTAAAGAAAAATTTATTATAGAGGCAAAAAATTTTGGTACTAATCAAATATGTGGTCATAGTACCTATTTGATAAATCTTGCAAGTATTGATGAAGAAATTTATAACAAATCCATAGAGTGCTATAAAAATGAGTTAACCATTTGCGATGCCTTGCAAATACCCTTTTATATAATTCATCCAGGTTCATTCAGAAATTCAACATTAAGGAGTGGTATTACAAAAGTTGGGCAATCTATAGAAATGGTATATGAAAGAAATGATTATAAAGTTATGACTCTTTTAGAAACCACAGCTGGCCAAGGATGCAGTATAGGTTGCAGGCTGGAACATTTAAGTGAGATTATTTACACCAATCCTTTTGAAAAAAAATTAGGAATCTGTCTTGATACATGCCATATGTATGCATCTGGGTATGATATTGTAAATAATTATGAAGCAATTATTGAAGAAGTATTGATAAATTTTAAAGAAAAATGTAAGGTCATCCACATTAATGATACAAAGATAAAATGTGGAGCGAGAAAAGACAGGCATGAAAGAATAATGGAAGGAGTTTTAGGTAAAGATTTTTTCACTAAATTAGTGAACGATGAAAGACTTTCTGACACATTGGGCATTTTAGAGACAGAGAAAGATCCAGTAGTTTCATATAAAAGGCAACTGTCAATTTTAAAATCTTTAAGGAACTTTCAGTGAAAAAGGCTTTAATAGTGATAGATATGTTAAATGATTTTTTATTGAAAGATGCACCCATGTATGTTCAGGCAGGTAGAGAGATAATAAAAAATATTGAGGGAAAAATAGCATTATTCAGAAAAGAAAATTTGCC
>DHGE01000066.1 GCA_002402635.1 Deferribacterales bacterium UBA4806 | reverse complement strand
TGGATATTTCTTTACCATTATTTCATTAGGATCTTTTTTCTCCTGAAACGATAGTGTTTTAACAAGGTTTTTATGGAATTCTTTAAATTTGTAATTTAATAACATTAAATTTTCAAAATCCCAGTGTGTTTTTACTGGAATAGAAGATAAATGGTTAATAATTGACTTAATATGAAATATTTCTTCTACAAATTTATAAAGGTTAATTGCTTTAATAGTTTGGATATTCCATCTTGTAACGATATCAAATATATCTAATGCTTTTGGAATCTTATATAATCTCATAAAATCGACATTTTTACCATTAGCTAAATTATCTATAGTTTCATCAAAAACGTCTGCATTCAAGGAGATCTTATCTAATTCAACAACTGTATTTAGAATGTTATTAAAGGTCTTAAATTCAACAAAAAATATTTCTGGTTTTGAATAACAGTTATAAATTAAAATAGCCTTTAACATATTTGTTATGAAAATTAACATATTATATTTATCATAAATATTTATATTTTCATCTTTCTCAATTAAGTTCCACAAATTATCAATATTCATTAATTTAAAAGCTCTGTAATAATTATAAATATTTCGATAGTAATCTTTTCTGTTTTTTCCTGGCAAATTAAAGAAAAAGGCCACCCCTACCTGGTTAATAACCTTATTAACTAGTACTGTGGATGCAATATTTTTTGCAAGTTGATGATTTAGTATTTCTGCTTTAAAAACTTCAACAATTTTTTTAGGAAAATAAGTAAGGTATATTTCCTCTATAAAGGGATCATCTAATTTTATATTATTTAACACATGATTTTGCAAGAATATCTTGCTATAACCTAATAGTACACAAAGCTCTGGTCTAACAGGAGATCTATTTTCCTTTATAAAAAGGATTTTTTCTTGATTTAAATTTAGTATATTGTTTTGAACTAAAACTTTTGAAGAATTTTCAAATTCTAATCTTTTTTCTTGGGCTCTTATTAGATCTAAACTTACTGCTAGGTTTTGCTCATAATTATTATTTAAGACAGCCTCAACTACATCTGTAGCAATTGTCTTAATCAATTTGTATTTATTTGATTTATCAATACTATTGGACTCCTCCAAATTATTGAGTAAAATCTTCAAATTAACTTCATGATCTGATGTGTCTACTCCAGCAGAGTTATCTAGGGCGTCTGTATTTATTCTACCCCCATGTAAAGCATAGGTTACTCTAGCTCTTTGAGTAAAGCCTAAATTTCCACCTTCACCCACAATCATAACATTTAGTTCATCGGCATTTATTCTTACATTATCGTTGGCATGATCAGCAACTTCAAAATGACTTTCTTCTTTATCCTTTACATATGTACCTATACCTCCATTCCACATAAGATCAGCTTTCATCTTAAGTATAGATTTTATTAATTCTTCCCCACTAAGCTCTGACTGTTCAATATTTAACATTTCTTTAACTTCACTACTCAAAGGAATCTTTTTAGCATCTCTCCTAAATATTCCTCCACCACAGGAAATTATATCAACATTGTAATCATCCCATGAAGACTTAGGCAATTTAAAAATTCTTAATCTTTCATTAAAACTCGCCAGTGGGTCTGGATTTGGATCTAAAAATATATGCTTATGATTAAAGGCAGCCAACAATTTCATATTTTTAGAACGTAGCATTCCATTCCCAAAAACATCCCCTGACATATCACCTATGCCTATGACGGAAAACATCTCTCTCTCTATATCTTTATTGGCTTCTAAAAAATGACGTCTAACAGATTCCCAAGCTCCTCTTGCTGTTATACCTAACTCTTTGTGGTTGTAACCAGTTGATCCACCTGAAGCGAAGGCATCCTTTAACCAAAAATTATATTTATTTGAAATCTCGTTTGCAATATCACTAAAAGATGCCGTCCCTTTGTCAGCAGCCACCACAAGGTATGGATCATTATCATCATAAAAAATGACATTTTTAGGATGCTTCACTTTCCCTCTTACGTAGTTATCTGTGATATCAAGAAGACCAGAAATAAATTTCCTATATTCATGAGCTGAATCAAAATTACTCTTTTCTAACACAAAACCACCTTTAGCGCCAGTTGGTACAATTATAGCGTTCTTTATTATCTGTGTTTTCATAAGACCTAAAATTTCAAAACGGAAATCATCAATTCTATCACTTAATCTTATTCCACCTCTTGCAATTTTACCTGCTCTTAAATGGATGCCCTTTAGTTTGTAAGAATGAACAAAAATTTCATACAAAGGCTTGGGCTCTACCATAAATGATATATTTTTGCTATTGACTTTAAATGATATACAATCTTTTTTTGGCTTAATATATAAATTACAACGCAGGATATTTTTTATTACTTCAATAAAACATCTTAATATTTTGTCATCATTAATTGATTCAACTTTATCAACTAATGTTAATAAAATTTTTTCTTTATTTTCATGGTTACGGACCTTAATGGCAGGGTTAAATTTCTCAGCTATATAACTAATTAATTCTTTTGAAATCTTATAATTATTAACAAGAGTGCTGTTAATACTAGCTCTACTTATTGTTATATTTAATTGTTCTATATAATTTCTTATAGCCCTTAAAAAATCAATACTACGATAATCCATGCCAGTTAGAATAACTAAAGAATTAAGTATATCACTTTCTATTCTATGTTCTAATACTGCAATAATCATCTCTTCCACAATATCTTTGTTAACATCTACAAATGTTTTTTTATCACCAGAATATGCAATGAAAAATGTATGTATAAATTTTTCACCATCTAATACTTTAATATTAAAAATTTCTTCTTCAAAAACTGAAATTCCTGCGTCATTGATTACTGGCATGAGCTCTGTCAATAATATTTTTCGCTTAGCATATACCTTTAATACTAACTCGTTTCCGTAAAAAGAGAGGAGTGATTCGTAATCTTTTTCTTTTAAATCTTCTAATTTCTCAATATCATCACTCGCAACTTTTGGATTGTTTTTTGATTTATAATTAGGAGTAAATGCATTTTTATATTTATTAAATGTTTTCACTCCTTTATGCCATGTTAACTTATCAACCAATATATCATATATTTCATCATCCCAGTCCCTAAAGTATTGATATATCCTATTTTTAATAGTTGATTCATCAATATTTCTTATGATATCAACATTAAACAGATAAAAGTGTAAATGTAAATAAAAGAAGCCATGCTCATCCTCTCTTACCGATTTGTCAATAATTTTAGCTTCATATAAATTTTCAAAGTCATGAGAAATTTTTTGGATAAGCTCATATGAGAATTTTTCAAGAGGAGCTGCCAAGAACAAAAACAAATGCTTTTGAGGAAACAAATCTGACCAGTACACACATATTTGATTTTTTATACTCATTGAGAAAATTATGTTTAATATTTGAATTATATTACTATCACTGTAGTTAAATAATTCAATCTTAGGAAAATTCGTTAATAATTCAACAAGCCATTTATGATCATGGCTTTTTTCAACAAAATTGTAATATTTTATAATATTTAGTAATTTATTTTTTATTAGTGCTATTTTAAAAGGAGAAGTTTTAATAGCCTTGTTAGTAAACAAACCCAAAATAATATAAAATTTATAAATTCCTTGGCTGTTATACATTAATCCTATTAAATCAAAATTCTCTCTCCTTTTAACTTTTGATATGGCAATATATTTATTAATATATATTGGATAATTTTCAACACGGTTTATCTTATTTTCTCTAATAAGCTCCATAAGATGCTTAGTATCAAATTTAATTCTTTTTATTTTAAAAAGTCCAATATTGTTGACTCTTAGCCTGTCATTTTCTTCAACAATCTCCTTAATTCCCATAAATATGAAATTGTCTTCCAATAACCATTCAAGATAATCTTTAACTTCAGAAGTTAAAAATTCTTTATCTTCCTGATAACCTTTTATCTCACTCTTAATTTCATCAAAACTATCAACTGCCAATATTACTTCTTTGTAAATATTCCCTAATTCATGAGAAGTAGACTGTAAAAATTCACTTGTTACATTTTCTAAAAATAAAAAAACCATGGACTCATTTGATTCTGGATAGGCATTTTTACTAACATGTTCAATAAGGCCTTCTTCATTTCTTGTTACGTTAATTATTGGATGAATAATAAAAAACCTTTCAAAGTTTTTCTCAAAAAAATATTCACGAATACTATCAATCAAAAAGGGTCTATCATCGGTAACCAAGATAATTAATGATAAATTTTGAGCAATGAGGCTTAATTCTTTACTATTATAAAGTTGTATATAATAATTTTTATTAGCTCTTTCC
>DHGE01000050.1:1098-4482 GCA_002402635.1 Deferribacterales bacterium UBA4806 | reverse complement strand
GGTGATGAAGAAGCAGCCGAAATTGAAAAAAAGAAAGAAGATCTCTATAAAGAATTATGTCTGAAAAATAGGGAGTTATTCAGATTGACTCCAAGCGTAATAAATCTATTTGAAAGGTTAAATAAAAATAATATTCCCTTTACTATCGCAAGCTCAGCTAGTGAGAATGATATGAAATTCTACTTTGAACATTTAAATCTATCAAAATGGTTTGACTGGAATAAAATTGCCTACTTTGATGGTAAAATTAGAACAAAGCCCGCTCCAGATTTATACATTTTAGGTGCTGAAAGGTTAAATTTGAAACCTGAAGAGTGTTGTGTAATTGAAGATGCTGTAGCTGGTATGCAGGCTGCACAGACTGCTAATGCTGGCATGATTATTGCGGTTTCCATAGAAAGAGAATTGCCTGCCCCAGCAAGAAGGTTGGCACATATTGTTATATACTCAATGGATGAAATTAATGAATTATTTATAAATAACTATTTTAACATAAAAAAAGAAGTTAACTTTCCATTATATTATATTTGTGGAATGGGCCGTTAACACAACAACTTATGACTATATTTACCATATAATTAAAAAGGAAAAATGGATATGTTCCAATATTTATAAATATTATACAGACACAATTTTGTACAGGTATAATTTATAACAGATTTAAACTTCCTGCTTTTATTTATATAAAGTATCTATGGTTTTAAATATATATTGACATAGTTGTTTATGTAATTAATATGGTTAACGTTACCATATTAATTTTTAATATTAAGAGGGTTTATTATGTTAAATTCCATTTCTCAGCTTTCAATCTTATGTAGAGGAGATATCTTAACAATGACTACTTTGGCTGCCAGTGGACACCCTGGCGGTTCAATGTCGATGGTTGACATGCTATTAACAGTGTATAAGCATGCTAATATATCTCCTGACAATGTAAACTCTTTAGATAGAGATAGGATTATTGTATCGAATGGACATACATCACCTGCAGTCTATTCTGTTTTGGGTAGACTTGGTTTTTTTAGTATCGATGAAGCTATAGTTGGCTTCAGAAAGTCAGGCTCTCGTTTTGAAGGTCATATCGAAAGAATTGTTCCAGGAGTAGAGTGGTCAACAGGTAATCTTGGCCAGGGTTTGTCAGCAGCAGCAGGTTTTGCTGTTGCAGGCAGGCTTTTAAGGAAGAATTACAATATATATGTATTTATGGGTGATGGAGAAAACCAAAAAGGTCAACTATCTGAGGCAAGAAGATTTATCAAAAAATATAACTTTAACAATATAACGGCTTTTATAGATTATAACCGTCTTCAAATTAGCGGCAATATAAGTAATATTATGCCTCAAGACATAAAGGCAGAATATATGTCTGCGGGCTGGCATGTCTTAGAGATAGATGGCCATAATTTTAATGAAATAGATAAATCATTAAGTGAAGCTGTTAACATTGATTCGCCTGTACTTATATTGGCCAACACTATTATGGGCAAAGGTGTTTCATTTATGGAGAATAAAGAGGTTTATCATGGCAAGCCCCTAAGTGAGGAAGAATATTTCAAAGCGATAGATGAATTAGGTATTTCAATAGACTATGAAAAATATAAAAGAGAAAGAGAACAAAAACAATATAAAAACGAAGAAGAAATTGATAACAAAATAAATAACCCAATAAACAGTCAAGTTTATTTAGGTTCACCTATACTTTATAGTAAAGATCAAAAGATAGATAATAGATCAGCCTTTGGTAATGCTTTATATGATGTTATTAAGGCAAACTATAATAAGAATACTCCAGTAGCAGTGTTTGATTGTGACTTAGCAAGTTCTGTGAAAACCGATAAAGTATTAAAGGAATTTCCAGATATCTTTTTTGAGTCAGGCATTCAAGAACATCATACAGCAACAGCATCAGGAGCAGCCAGTATAAATGGAATAATTTCTGTATTTGCTGATTTTGGTGTTTTTGGGATAGATGAAGTTTACAATCAGATGAGATTAAATGATATTAATAACACCAATTTAAAACTTGTCACCACCCATGTAGGGGTGGACGTAGGTGAGGATGGTAAAACTCATCAATGTATAGACTACATAGGTATATTAAGAAATCTATACAACTTTAAAATAATTGTTCCAGCAGATGGCAATCAAACAGATAAAGCCTTCAGATATATGATCAAAAATAATGGCAACTACCTTCTTGCAATGGGTAGATCAAAACTTCCAATAATAACTAAAGAAAATGGATCAGTTTTTTTTGATAATTCCTATCAATATGAATATGGTAAGATTGATGTTATAAGAGACGGCCAATATCCCTTATTTACCTATGGGACAATGTTATATAGAGCTATTAAAGTAGCAGAAATTCTCAAAGAGAATGGCGTCTCAGTAGCTATATTAAACGTATCAGCTCCTTTACAGCTAGATGAAAAAATCTTAGGGCAGTATCTATCAAACAACATTGCCTTTACCTACGAAGACCACAATATAAACACAGGTCTTTTTCCAATATTGTCCCAATATATTACAATAAACAACAAACACACTAAGCTAGTTCCCTTTGGTATAAAAAATTACACCTTATCAGGTAAGCCTGATGAAGTATTTAAACTCATAGGCTTAGATGAATATAGTGTTGCAGAGAGAATATTGAGATCATTAAAATCTTTTCTAAAAAATCTAATATAAAGCAAAAGCAATGAATTATTTATTAGGCATTGATTTAGGAAGCACAAGATGTATGTCAATAATAATTGATGAAAATGGAAATATAATATCGAACCATTCAATTGGTTACCCTACATATTCACTTTATACTGGGTGGTCTGAACAGAATCCTGATGATTGGTGGAAAGCAACAGTTGAAAGTGTAAAAATTGTAGTCGAGAAATCTAAAATTAATTCTGAAAATATAATATGCATTGGTTTGTCAGGACAGATGCATGGCTTAGTTCCTGTTGATATTAACGGTAAGGTTTTAAGGAATGCTATAATTTGGGATGATCAAAGAACTAATGTAGAATGTAAAGAAATAGTTGAAAAAGTCGGTAGTATTAATTCTATATTAAAATATATAAATAATAATATTCATCCTGGGTATACAGTGAGTAAGCTTTTATGGATTAAGAAAAATGAATCAGAGGTATATCATAAAATATATAAAATTTTAAATCCTAAGGATTATATCAGGTTTTGTTTAACTGGCGAGTATGCAACTGATGTGTCTGATGCTTCAGGTACAGGACTTTTTGATGTAAGAAACAGAAAGTGGTCTAATGAATTACTAAAGATACTTGAAATACCCCAAGAGTATTTACCTGAAATATATGAATCTTCTGCTGTTACAGGATCTTTAAAGAAAGAAGTTGCAAACGTACTTGG
>DHGE01000050.1:0-989 GCA_002402635.1 Deferribacterales bacterium UBA4806 | reverse complement strand
TTTTATGGGAGTAACTTTAGCTGCAATAGGTTCATATGATTGGTTTACAAAACATATGTGTAGATGGGAAGAAGCTGTGTCTTTGAGTAGGAATATAGATTTCTATCAATTTTTAGAACAAAATGCTTTGCAGTCTCCGCCAGGTTGTAAAAATTTAATTTTTTTACCATGTTTAATTGGTGAAAGATGCCCTCATACGGATACTTATGCAAAGGGTGCTTTTATTGGATTAACAAATAAGCATAATAATAATGATATGTTGCGTTCAACAATTGAAGGTATTGTATATAATTTAAAACAGATATTGGAAATAATAATGTCCTTAGATAAGACCTTAGTATGTAAAGAGATTATTTTGTCAGGAGGTGAAGTTCTAACTGATTTATGGTATCAAATTTTATCGGACATATTTCAATTAACTGTAAAAAAAGTAAATATTGAAAAAGTTGCAACAGCATATGGTGCAGCATTCTTAGCTGGCGTTGGATGTAATATTTTTAGAAATATAAAGGATGTTAAAAATTTAATAAAGGTAGAAAAAGAATTTTTTCCAAACAAAAATTATAAATTAATATATGAAAATTTATATAGAATATATAAATCCCTTTATCCCTTGTTAAGGGAAACTAATGTGAAACTACACATTTTGTAAATATTTAGATAAATAAAATCAGTAACCTTTGTTTTTAAAAGAATGTTTTATTTATATTGACAACTTATAAGTATTGCTCTTAAAATATGTCTTGAATAGAGTTTATTTAATTTTTTTATTTTATTTGGAGGTATATTATGACAAAAAATGTACTTTTTCTTGTGTTTTTGACGTTTTTCTTTGTTGCGGGACTGTCTAGTTGTTTAGAAGCGGATAATTCTTTAAGTATTAATTTAAAGGGAAAAGTTGTTTATCAAAGTAAATCTACGAATGAGAATTATTTTATAAATATTTATGATGCTGTAGCAGGTAAGAGATTATATACTAATATATCAAT
>DHGE01000107.1 GCA_002402635.1 Deferribacterales bacterium UBA4806 | reverse complement strand
TGACTAAATAAAATAAAAATTAATTAATATAAAGCGAAGGGTATATACCCTTCGCTTTTTTTATGGTCTGTTGGCTATAATGGTACACTTATATTACCTAGGCAATTCTCAACAAATAAGATATTCTTTATTTGCTTATTTTCATTATAGAATTTATATACTAAGTTGTTTAAACATTTGAGGTGATAAAGATGAAAAAAGTAGTTTTATTGCTATTTTTATTTAACTTTTTATTATTTTTCATTTATGATGCTGTAGCAATGGTTGACTATATTAAATATCCACAAATCTGGAAAACAAAAGAAGACATAGAAGAAGGATGCAAGACTTATATTAAAAATGCAGATGAATTATTAAAAAAGATTCTTGAAGTTAATAAACCAACAGTTGAAAATACTCTTGTCCCTTATAATGAAATACTTATTTATCTTAATAGGGCAGGGCTGGCTTATTTATTTTCTGAAGTTCATCCTGATGTGGATGTTAGAGATGCAGCAGAACTATGTGTTCAAGACATTAATAAGTTTGCTACAGATTTAAGTTTAAACAGGGAAGTTTATGACAGACTAAAAAATATTAATAAAAATAATCTTGATTATGAAACTTTACGTTTTATAGATAAGACATTACTTGATTTTGAATTGTCTGGTGTAAATAAGGATGATCAAACTAGACAAGAGTTGGCTGATCTAAGTGCTAAAATGGTTCTTGCTGGGCAGGAATTTGATAGAAATATTCGAGAGGATAAACGATCCATTGAGGTAACATTAGAGGATTTAAAGGGCTTACCACAAGATTATATTGACTCACACAAAGCTGATGAATCTGGAAAAATAATAATAACTACTGATTATCCTGATGCTGACCCAGTTAAAAAATACGCTGATAAGGAAGAAACAAGAAAGAAAATTTTTATAGAAGATATGAATAGAGCTTATCCGTCAAATGATGATGTATTAAAAAAACTTCTTATTTTAAGACATCAGTATGCCACTCTACTTGGTTATGAAACTTACGCAGATTATTCAGCAGAAAAAAATATGTTAAAACCAGGTAGTGTAATAGGTGAATTTATAGACAATGTTGTATATATTGCTGAACCTAGGGCTGATGCAGACCTTAAACAATTGTTAGCAAGAAAAAGGATGGATAACCCTCAAGCTGATGCAATCCATATATGGGATAGAGTCTACTATGTAAATAAGATACGTTCTGAGGATTATAAAATAGATTTTCAAGCATTGAGATCTTATTTTGAATATAACAATGTAAAAACTGGTATTTTAAAGATGTTAGAGGATTTTTTTGATATACAATTTAAAAACGTAAAAGGGGACACTTGGTATAAAGATGTGGAAATTTATGATGTCTTAAAAAATGGGGAAACTTTTGGTAGGATTTATTTGGATATGCATCCAAGGGAAGGAAAATATTCTCACAATGCAACATTTTCAATGATTACAGGCGTTGATGGATATCAACTTCCGTCAGGATCGCTCGTATGCAATTTTCCAGACCCTTCGAAATCAAATGATCCAGTACTAATGGAATTTGACGATGTCTCTACATTCTTCCATGAGATGGGGCATTTGGTTCATCATATACTTGCTTATCGCCACAAATGGATATCACTTTCAGGTTTAAGCTGTGAAGACGACTTTGTTGAAATTCCATCTCAATTGTTGGAAGAATTTGCATGTTATCCTGATATATTACAAAAATTTGCTAAACATATTCAAACAGGTGAGCCCATTCCTGCAGACCTTGTTAACTTATTGAAAAAATCTGATAGCGTTGGAAGAGGGGCTGATTATGTAATGCAACAGATGTTTTATGCAGCTCTTTCATATAAATATCATAGCATAGATCCGACAAATGTTGATTTGCTTGATACAATGAAAAAATTACAAGCACAATATTCAGTATACCCATATGAGGAAGGTACCTATTTTTATGCAAGCTTTGGCCATTTAGAGGGATACGCTTCAAGATATTATACTTATATGTACGATTTGGTTATTGTAAAGGACCTGTTTTCTGTATTTGAAAAAAATGGTATTATGGATAAAAATACCTGGCAAAAATACACAATAAATATTATTGAGCCAGGAGGATCTATACCAGGGACAGTTATGATAAGAAACTTTTTGGGCAGGAAGTATTCTTTTGAGCCTTTTAGAATATGGGTAGAAGAATAGATATTTAAATACTAAAAATCAAACAACAAAGTGTCAGGCATTTACTATTTACATTTGAGAGGAGTTTTCAGTGTTTTGTGTCAGGATATGTTTATTACCCCAAGTTTGCCAACTTACAACAGATCTCATAGAAAAGTAAACAATTTTATAGTTATTGTATTTTACTAAAGCCTTATAAATAAGGGATCTCGTTGTTTTAATATTAATTAATATAACCGATTTTCCCGTTGTAGTGAACTAACAATAGAATATTATATTGGTATAGAAAAAAACAAATGATATATAAAGTATTATGTATATACGTAAATATAATAGGAGGTGCAAAATGTCTTTAAAAGCTGCTTTTTTATTTTTATCTCCACAAGCGAATTCATTAGAAAACAAATGTCTGATTAAAACTCCAGATGTCGAGCTGCATGTGATTGGTTGTAAAGACTATAAAGATGCCTGTGAGGTTGCAAAAAAACTATTGATGGAAAATATTGCTGCAATTGAACTCTGTGGAGGATTTGGCAATTTAGGGACTGCTGAAATTGTAAAGGCTGTTGAAAATAAAATCCCTGTTGGTGTGGTAAGATTTGATATTCATCCGGGTTTAAATAATTCAGGTGGTGACCAATTGTTTATGTAATGATTTTGTAGGCAGTTATAGATTTTTTTTTGATCCTTAATAGGTAAGGATAAAAAATTTTTATAAATGTTTTAATTTATTTGATAAATATCACAAAGTATTTTATAATACTGTTATGTTATTGTTTAAATTTATTATATAGACTGACTTTGGGAAAAGGAGGCAAGCTAATGTTACGTATCCATTGCTTTTTATTTGTTGTTTTATTCTTAGTAGTTCCAACAATAACGTTATCTAGAGATGTTAAAATAAATGCAATAAATTATTTAGAAAAGCATGCTCAAAACTATTACACAATTTCTGACACTATATGGGCGTATGCAGAGATTGGATTTCAAGAATACTGGAGTTCTGAATTACTTTCAAAAACATTAGAGGGTAATGGTTTTGAAGTTCAAAAAGGTGTTTCAGGCATGCCAACAGCATTTATTGCAACATATGGTTCTGGGAAACCAGTTATTGCTTTCCTTGCTGAATTTGATGCTTTGCAAGGTTTATCGCAAAAAGCTGGAGTTGCAAAAAAAGAGCCTGTTATAGAAGGAGGTCCTGGGCATGGGTGTGGGCATAATACTATGGGGACAGCTGCAATAGCAGCTGCAATTGCAGCAAAAACAGCTATGGAGGAGCATAGCATAGAAGGAACTATTATGGTTTTTGGCACACCTGCTGAGGAGACTTTATCTGGTAAAATATATTTAGTTAGAGACGGCCTATTTAAAGATGTTGATGCAGTTCTTGATAATCATGCTTCAAATTCTATGAATGCTGAATATGGAAGAAGTGGAACTGCAATGATTTCCTTTAAAGTTACCTTTTTTGGGAAAACTGCTCATGCAGCAGGGGCTCCCTGGATGGGCAGAAGTGCCTTAGATGCTGTAGAAATAATGAATACTTCAGTAAATTTTTTAAGAGAACACATTAATCCAGAGGCAAGAGTACATTATGTAATAACAGAAGGTGGAGTGGCGCCTAATATAGTTCCAGATAGAGCTACAGTTCACTACTTTGTAAGAGAACAGGATGAAAATATTCAAAATTTATTTAATAGAGTAATTAATTGTGCCGAAGGGGCAGCTATTGCCACAGAATGTAATTACAATGTAAATGTGTTAACTGCAATGCACCAAAAATTCCAAAACAAATCCCTGGCCGAGGTAATTCAGACAAATATAGATTACATTGGAATGCCTGAATGGAATAATGATGAAAACAATTTTGCTAAAGACATACAAAAGGAAATAGGTGTGGATGAAATAGGCCTTGAAAATCAAGTTAAAAAACTTAACGAGGCCAGTCCAACTGGAGGTTCAACAGATGTTGGCGATGTGAGTTTAGTTGCCCCAACGGCAACATTGAGATTCCCTGTTTATGCACCTGGCTCTCCAGGACATCATTGGTCAATTGTTGCAACCACTCCAACTTCGATTGGACATAAAGGTTTAATCGCAGGAGCAAAAGTTTTGGCTTGTAGTGCCTTAGATTTGTTAACAGATTCTAATAAAATAGATAAAATTAGATCTGAATTTATTCAATTAGAAAATTCAAATCCCTATGTTCCTCTTATAGCAAAAGAGAAAATGCCGGATATACAAATGTATAAAAATGAAATGGATCAGTGGAGAAACATTATGTTGAAAGACTGGAATAACTACTGGCAAAAAGCTTTTGGAAAATAAAAGAAATAAATAAATTAATTAATTAANNATTAATTAAACTAAATGATGTAATGAAAGCATAACAACAACTTGTAAAAAAATTATATGTAATCTTAATTATATATAGGTTTATAATAATTCTTTATGTCTTTAATTGATAATAAAATCTTCTATATTTTAAGTTATTTAATGTTGTTAAATTAAATATTAACTATACTAAAATAATTTTCTAAAATTAAAAAATACGTACATCAATATAATAAGGAGTATGTATATATTGTATTGACATTTGCATAATTTCGTTTAATATCGTAACCGTAATTAAAATAAAGTTTTACAAGAGGTGTGTTATGAAGAAAATGTTAAGTATTTTTTTTCTCTTTGTTTTAACCTTAGTTTCAGCAACAACTCTTTTTGCTCAAGACGATAATGAGTCAATACTTGGACAATGGAAAACTATTGATGACGAAACTGGAAAACCGAAATCAATTGTTAACCTATATTTAGAGGATGGTAAGCTCTATGGAAAAATAATTAAACTTTTTAGGGAAGAAGGGGAAGATCCCGATCCAGTATGTGATAAGTGCAAAGATGAGTATAAAGGGAAGAAAGTAATTGGTATGGTTATTGTTGATGGATTAACAAAAGTTGATGGAGCTTGGACAAATGGCAGAATTCTCGATCCAAAGAAAGGGAAATGGTATAAAGCAAAAATATGGGAAGAAGATGGGAAGTTAAAAGTTAGAGGCTATCTAGCCTTTTTATTTAGAACACAGGAGTGGGTAAGACCTGAAAAAGATGAATTATAACATTGATATTAATACAGATCAAAATGTGTTGCTTGCTATTGGAGAGAAAATACTTTCAGCACAACCTTTCAGCAAATTTTTGGGAACAAGAATAATAAGTTTTCAACCAGGAAAGGTTGTGTTAGAAACACCTATTAAAAAAGAATATTTGCAACAGAACGGTTTTGCTCATGGCGGACTTATAAGTTATGCAGCAGATAATGCCTTAACGTTTGCAGGAGGTTCTGTTCTTGGCATAGATGTATTAACTCTTGAATTTAAAATAAACTTTTTGAGGCCAGCAACTGGGGTGAGTCTTTTGGCAATAGCTGAAGTAATATATTCAAGTAAGCGACATGCTGCGTGTAGATGTGACATATTTTCTGTTGCTGAAAATAAGGATAAAAAATTGTGTGCTGCAGCCCAGGGGAGTATACTATTAATGAATGCTCAAAATGATAGAAATGAGACGTGTTAAGCTGCTTTAAGTTAAGAAAATTATTTTTTCATTAATTTTTTGATTATACTTTTATGTTCCTTTGATTGTAACATTATGGCCTGATGGGAGCATTCCCATTCTAAGGCTTCAGCAAGGGTCATGTTCCAGCTAGCATCTAATCCTTCTTTGATAAGTGATAATGCAGCTGGTTCTAAATTAGATAAATTTCTAGTAAGGTTTATAACAGTCTCATCAAGCTCCTTTGATTCGACAGCTTTATAAATAAGTCCAATTTCCTCTGCCTTTTGACCAGAGATCTCTGTACCCAACATGGCTAATTCCCTGGCCTTTGCCATACCAATTAACCTTGGTAGATAATAAATACCACCACCATCTATCATCGCATTAATTTTAACAAAAACTTCACAAAAGCGAGCATTTTTTTCAGATATAACAAAATCGGCTGTAAGTGCTAAATTTGCGCCAAAGCCATAGGCAATGCCTTTGACTTTAGATATAATAGGTTGTGGTAAAGCTCTTAGTTGTAAAATAATTTTTCTCAGCTGTCTTAATATATTTAGAGTTTCTGGTGTATATGTAGCGTCAGCAAGAAGATTAAGATCTGCACCAGATGAAAAATTTTCTCCGGAGCCAGTTAATACAACAACTCTAATCGTTTGGTCGTTTTCTATTTTATTAATAGCTGAATTAAAACATTGGATCATATCTGTATTTAGTGCATTCATAACATTTGGTCGGTTCATTTTCATTGTGCACACAGATTCAACTTTTTCTATTAAGATCAAATCATCATTCATTCTGTTCTCCTTTTGTGTTCTTTTGTCTTAATAGAATATCATAATTTGTATAATTACTCAATAAAACATAATTATTTTATAATTTATCATTGCTAATCCTTATAATATATACTGAATTATAATTAAATATTATCGTTAGTGTTCTGATTTTATAGTAGTTTATACATATTTCTAGTATTCAAATACTCTATATTGATTTTTATTAAAAAGATTATATACTATTCTATTAAAATAATATACTGTTTTAGAATTAGATGAAAATAAAGAATTGAAACTTAATTGGGTGCAGAATGACGGAATGTAATTTAGACGAAAATTTAGAGTATTTTAAAATAATTTTAAAAAAATTACCTGTAGCGATATCTGTGAGTGATACAAACGGGAAGATTATTTATGTAAATGATGAATTTAAAGAACTATACAATATAACAAATGAGGCTGTAATTGGTTTTAAAAGGGAGGAATTTTATATACAAGAAGATAGGGATAGAATTAAAAAAGCTGTTGAGAAATGTAAATTAGATGGAAAATCTTTCTGTGAGGCTGTTAGCATAACGAAACTTCCTGTAATGATAAATTATAAATTAATTAAAGTTGGTAATAAAGAATATATAAGTGGAACTGCAACTAATATATCAGAAATCAAAGAAAGAGAGGAAGAGTTAAACTTTATATTTGAAAATTCTAGAGCAGCTATGGTTTTAACAGATGAAACGGCAAGGTGGATTAAGGTGAATCGCGCCTTTGAAAGAGATTCTGGATTTTCAAGAAATGAGCTAATTGGAAAAACATTACGTAATCAACCATTCGTAACAGAGAAAACAATCAAGGCTCTTAACAAGTTTAAGAGTTCAACTATTGAGAAGAGAGTTGAGTCACAAAATTTTATAGATGTTCCAGCTAAAAATAAAAATGGAGAGGAGTTTATTCATTCAGCATATCAGGTCCCCTTTGCTTCTGGTAAAAGTGTTTTGTATACAGCAATTGATGTAACAAAAGATCGTCAATATAAATCAAATTTAAAAAAAGCAATTTTTCATATTGGTTCTGTCTTAAAAAAGGCGGCGCAAGGCAATTTCTCTGCTAAAGTTAATCTCACATCTATAGCTGATGAATATAGGCCAATTGGTGAGAATCTAAATAAAATGATAGCTAACGTCCAACGCAGTATTGAGAAAATAAAAAATAAAGAGGAAGAATTAAACTTTATATTTGAAAATTCAAAAGCAGCTATGCTTTTATTGGATAAGGAAGGTAGATGGATAAAAGTTAATAAAGCTTTTGAAAGGGATTCTGGATTTAACAGACAAGAGTTATTAAACAAAAAAACACCTGAACAACCATGTACAACAGAAAGAACGATTACAGCATTAAAAAAGCTCTGGGAATTTGTTATTAACCAAAAAAGAGAAGCTGAAACAACAGTTGATATCCCCTGGCTAAAAAAGGATGGTTCAACTCTTATTCACAGTGCATATGAAGTTCCATATGGTATAGAAGGTGAGGGGAGGTTGTATACTGCTATTGATGTAACAAAGGATCGTGAGTATGAATTAAATTTAAAAAAAGCAATCTACCATTTTGGCTACGTTTTAAAAGAAATTGCTTCTGGGAATTTATCTGTTAAAGTTGACTTAGATTCTACTTCTGATGAGTACAAACCAATTGGTGAAGATATTAACAAGATGATTACCTCCATCAACAGATATATTAGTGAAATTGAAAAACGTGACTTGAATTTAAAATCCGCAATTTCAATATTTGGGACAACATTATATTATGCAGCCTCTGGAGACTTAAGTAAGAAAGTAGACATAGAACTTCTGCCTGATGAGTATAAATCAATTGGTGAAAATTTAAATCAAATGATAGAATCACTAGATAAACTTTTAACAACAGATTATCTTACAAATCTTCTAAATAGAAGGGCATTTTATCAACATATGAGTGTAAAAGAAAGATATGGTTCATTGATTATGCTTGATCTTGATAACTTTAAATATATAAATGACACTTATGGCCACGATGTTGGCGATGAAACATTAAAAACAGTAGCTCAAATCGTTTTACAAAATACTAGAGATGGGGATTTAAGTGTGAGATTGGGAGGAGATGAGATATTATTATATCTACCGAGAACCAATATTGATTTAGCTGTCATGATTGCAGAGCGTATTAGAATACTTATTGAAAAGAAAGGTATTAGCGCAAGCTTTGGTATTGCGTACGGTAAATTAAGTGATGAGCTCATAAAGATTGCTGATAATGAAATGTATAAAGCAAAAAAAATAGGAAAAAATAAAATATCTATTTATAATCATCTAATGTCCAATAAAAGTAAGTAAAAAGGCATTTTAATTACTCTAATCTATCTATTAATACATAAAAAAGCTGTGACTAAAACTGCATTGTTTTGTTTTTACGCAATTAATTAAATTTTCTTAATTTATAGGTGTATGAAAATAGTTTTATTATTATATATAGGTCAATAATGGGTTGACAAATTCAATTAGAGTAAATAAAAAATAATTTATTTGCAATTCCATATATTGATCCAAACGATGTAGTTTAAAGGCCAGCCATATAAATGTTACTTTAGAAGCCATTGATTGAAAGCCATGATGAAAATGCATGGCCAACAAATGGAATTCGAGGAATTAATAGCCAACCTGCTGCTATTTACAATACTAACACTACAATCTAGGACAGTATTTTATATTTGCTTCTTTTAGCAAGGACTTAAAATTGCATTAAAGCCAGCTGAAAAATACAATATTTGCATTAATCCTTATAGTAAAATGTTGTAGGTAGAAATATTAATATTTTTTATAATAAAAATGATGGGAAGGTGCTTATCAAATTTTAATGCAACTTTGGCAATATATAGCTAACAACATTAGTTGGCACCCATATATTCCAGCATATGACCTATTGAATGAACCGAATAGTTGTACCCATCAAGATGAAATAATGTGTATCAGCTCTTTAAATTGATGAGAAACATAATATATTAAGATAACAGGGTGAAAAACTTGAGTTATAATATTGGATGTTTTGTTTGTGGAAGTGAATTAATTTATCTGAATAAATATTCTAAATTAGAATGTTACTATTGCAAAAATGTTTTTGAATCAAATGTTGCCTGCTCCAAAGGGCATTATATCTGTGATTCTTGTCATAGTATTTCAGCTAATGAGTTGATATTGCAATACTGCATACAAAGTAATCAGACAGACCCAATAGAGTTAGCAATAATATTAATGCGACATAAAAGTATTAATATGCATGGACCTGAACATCATTTTTTAGTGCCAGCTGTGTTATTGACTGCATATTATAATATGAAAAATGATCCTGTTAAAAAGAAAGAAAAATTAATAGTAGCTGAAAAGAGGGCAAAGAATGTTTTAGGAGGTTTTTGTGGCTTTTATGGGTGTTGTGGGGCAGCAGTAGGTACGGGTATTTTTATGAGTCTGATGACTGAGGCAACACCACTTTCAAAGGATGAATGGCAGAGTAGTAATATGTTAACAGCAAATACTTTACAATCTATAGCAAAAGCAGGTGGTCCAAGGTGTTGTAAAAGAGACACTTTTATTGCACTCTTAGAAACAATAAAATATTTAAAGGAATATTTCCATATTACAATGAATCATAACAGTGAATGTAAGTGTGAATTTAGTGATTTTAATAAACAATGTTTAAATAATAATTGCAAATTTTATAACAAATAGTTTAATAAATATAGTGGTATAGTTATAATGGCAGATTAAAAATAGAGACAGGATTTGCGTCAATTCCTACTACCTTAATACCAAAATGTAAATGGGGCCCTGTGGCTCTACCTGTTGCCCCGACAAGCCCAACTATTTGACCTTGTTTTACAATTTCACCTTTAGAAATATTTATTTTTGATAAATGCATATATATGGAGTAAATACCCTGCCCATGGTCTAAAATAACAGTGTTTCCGCCGAAAAATAGATTATCGGCTAATACAACTCTACCCTTATTTATTGCATGGACTTTTTCACCACTTTTCCCTCTTATATCAATACCTTTATGAATACTTACTTTTTCTTTATTCATAATTCTTTTAACGCCAAATTCTGTGGAAATATTGTTATTTAAAGGTTTTAAAAATTTTCCTTCCCATAATGGTGGAGTAATTTTTTTGAATATATTACTTAAAATAGCAGCTTCCTTTTCAGCCCTTATTAAATCCTTTTTTGACGGGAATACTTTTTGAGGTGGCAGAGTTAAATAGGTTACTTTAAATTTATGTTCCATAACATTTATATTTATTGTTTTTTCATTATTATTAGATTTTATGTTTATTGGATAATTGCCAGGTTTTGTATCAATGTCAGTAGAAATTATTCCAATAAATTTATTTTCAGATAACCTTCTTAATGATATAAATTTATTATTAAATTTTGCTACAGGGACAGAATCAGCATTAATAGAAATAATAAAAGCATCTCCAGGATTAACTGTTTCAGAGCTTAATTGTACTTCAAATGCATAAATATTATAGCTAAAAACTGAAATAACAGAATATAATAAAATAGAAATAAATAACTTTTTACGACTATGAATTACACATTTAGTCATTTAGATATTATGTAAAAATATAAAAAATTTTTCAATTTATTCTATTAAATATTTTATAAGGATACAACTTAATAACACACTATATCAAAATATTGTGACCTGACAGGTGTTTTTAAATCTTGTACAATTACACGCCCCATTTCTATATTTTGTATTGGAGAGTGATTTTTTAAATAGAGTTTAACAGCGTCATGATTGGTATTATTCATGATAGTTACATCTTTAACTTCTGGTATTCTACACACAACATCAAAGGGATCTCCCTCTCTTTCACATGCAGCTACAGTATAAATTTTATTATTGTCTAAAAGTTTATCACCTACATATATTGATTCAATTCTATTTTCATAAGTAGCACAGGCATTAAATATAATTTTCATACCTGAAGGCCTTGGAAGCCATCCACCAAACTGTTTATCAGGATTGGGCGAAAAAACATTTTCAAGTTCTTTTTCCCAAAATTCTTTTAACTGCCACCCAAATATTTTACCCATTTTCAATTTTTCAACAATTGGATACATATTCCACAGGTCATTTTCTGTTATGTAACCTGCTGTTATAGGATAGGAAAATCTAAAGCCATTTGAAAGTGCAATATCAGCCTTTGTGGCTTCTCGTATAGCATCTGATAATAAATTATCCATATTAGTTTCTATGACATTGTATCTATAAAGAGGGATATCTGAATAACCAATAATTTTATTCATCTCATCATTAAATGGCATAAGTGCATTTTCTACAATTGATTGAACATTATTATCAATTGGGTAATCTTTTGATTTTAGTTCTATTAGTTCCCAATGTTTATCTATAATAGTGCCATGTGAAATTGTTATATCTATTTTACCCAGAAATGATCCAAAACTTCCAGGTTCAACTACAAGGGTGTTTCCTATATTAATAGGCTTGTAAGTTCTTTCATGAGTGTCACCTGATAATAAAATATCAACATTGTTCAATTCTTTTGCTAAGTTAACTGCTTTTGGAAGTCCTATGTGCGTCAAAAGTATAACAATATCAACACCATCAATATTTTTGATTCTATCAATAAGAGGTTGTAATATATCTTTCCCCCTGTATATAACACCTTTACTGTAAGATGGTGGTTGTCTTTCAGGGACATCTGGATCAGTGAACCCAATAATACCTATTTTTATCCCATCTAAGATTTTTATTATATATGGGTCATACAGTAATTTTCCTGTGTCTTCATCTACCATATTTGCAGCTATAATTGGGTAGTTTAATTTATCCGTCATTTCTAGTAATTTATCTTTACCGTAAACAACTTCCCAATTACCTGGCAGGCCAAGATCGAGTCCTATAGAATTTATTGGTTCAATAATAGCTTCCCCTTTACTTAAAGCAGCTGGACCTGAGCCCTGAAATGTATCTCCTGCATCCATGAATAACATATTGTAGGGGTTTTCTTTTTTAAGATTTTTAACAACATATGAAATTCTTGCAAGACCACCTGCAAAATCAAAATATTCTTCATTTTTTCCCCAAAACAATTCTTGATGTTCTTCAATTTGTGCATGTAGATCAGCAATATATACAAGGGTTATCTTTTTTATATTATTATGTTTTAAAATATCAGTATGCGCATTTGTTATTGCAAAAATTAGAATAAAATTAATTGTAATTATTTTAATATAAAATTTTAATAAGGTCATTTTATATAAGTTATATATATAACAATACAAGTAGTAGTCAATATTTTTAGAGTTTCTTTAATATTCTGAAAAGAAATTACAACAATAGATTATGGCAATAGTATATTACTATTTTGATTAGTCATATTGAAATTAGATTCTTTTGAAACTTATGCTTTACGATGTATCGAATTATTTATATATTATAACTAAAATAGATTATAAATGAAAAATAAAGAAATAAAGGAAATTGTTAAATCAACTTATGGTAGGGTTGCAAAAGGTGCTGCCCAATGTGGGTGCAGTTGCGGTGAATCAAATAATAAGGAATTTGCTAAATCTATTGGATATTCAGAAGAAGAGTTAAATATTATTCCAGAAGAGGCTAATTTAGCACTCAGTTGTGGCAATCCTGTCGCTGTTGCTGGCCTTAGAGAAAATGAGGTGGTACTTGATCTGGGTTCTGGTGCAGGCTTTGATTGTTTTTTAGCTGCAAATAAGGTTGGACCCAATGGTAAAGTTATTGGAATTGATATGACACATGAAATGGTTGAAAGAGCAATAGAGAACGCAAAGAAAAATGGAGTTAGCAACGTTGAGTTCAGAATTGGTGAAATTGAAAACCTTCCTGTGGAAAATAATTCTATTGATGTGGTTATAAGTAATTGCGTTATCAATTTATCTGAGGATAAATCAAAGGTTTTTAAAGAAATTTATAGAGTATTAAAGCCAGGGGGTAGAATTGCTATTTCTGATATTGCCCTACTTAAAAATTTGCCAGAAAAGATTCAGAAGAACATTGCAGCATATGTAGGTTGTGTTAGTGGAGCTATACTAATAGATGGATACAAAAGGGTAGTAGAATCTGCAGGCCTAAAAAACGTAAAAGTAACTGTTAAAGGCTCTTCAGCGTGCATAGATTCAAATTCGGAAGTATCTTTAGATAAATCTATTTTTGATTGTTTAGAAAAAAATGAATCTCTTGATGACTATGTTGTTAGTGTTTATGTCGAAGGATTTAAATAAAAAATAAAATCCATATTTTTGTAATATTGACCTTAAGTCCTAGAAAAATTTTTATATTTTAGTCTACTAAATAATATTCAACTGTTGATACAACACGTACTTTCTTTATGTGAGGGTTATTTTTATCTCGGTCATTAATACTAAATTGACCCTGTGATGCTTTTTTAATTTTTCCAAGACCACTGTGAGAATCAATGGCAAATTTATTTGCTACTTCCCTTGCATTTTTAGTAGCTTCTTCTATCATTTCAGGTTTTATTTCATTTAATTTTGTATAAATATATTCAGTTTGAGATTCATAATCATCTGAAGCAAATACGATTCCCTTTTTCCCTAAATCTAACAAGCTACCCATTAATTCCCTCACGGCATGGATATTTTTTGAATATACAGTAACTGTTTGAAAAGCAGTATAACGCAATTCAGGTCTTGAAGTGTTGCCATATTGTTGTGCTATTCTATCAACGATTGATGGTATACTATATGAAATTTCATTTAAAGAAATACCATTGGTTGTAAGAAAATCTTTTATCTCTTTTATATTTGTTTCTATTGTATTATAAATTTCTGTAAGCTCATTTCCCGCAACAGTGAATTTAATAGGCCATATTACAATATCTGCCTCAACTTCTCTTTCAGATAATCCTTTTGCTGTGACTGTTCTTTCAAACTCTTTAAATTTGATTATAGCATTGGATAATAAATATCCCAGAATAAAAAAACCAAAGAAAATACTGATACCTAACACAACAGCATATTGTGATTTACTCTCTGTCATTAAATTCCTCCTGATTAATATACAACAAATATTTTTATTATTATTTTATAAAGCTTATTTTATCATATGTCAGGAGTCAAGGGAACTTCAATAAAGCTACAATTATTAAATACAAAAATTTACTTGACAAATTATGTCTCTATTATATTAAAGCATATTTTTATTATTAATAAATATTTATGGAGATTTAATATGCTCAGACACTTTGAATTGCATTTTAGCGAAAGGATTGGTTGGCTACGTGCTGCTGTTATGGGTGCAAATGATGGGATAGTTTCAACTGCCAGTTTAATTATTGGTGTTGCAGCAGCTGGTACAACACTTAATAATATACTGTTAGCAGCGATAGCTGGACTTGTAGCAGGAGCTATGTCTATGGCAGCTGGTGAATACGTTTCTGTTAGTTCACAGGCTGATACGGAAAAATCGGATTTAGAAAGAGAAAAAAAAGAGCTTGAAAATGATTGGGAAAATGAGCTTAAAGAATTGACAAATATTTATATTAATCGAGGGTTAGATGAAGAACTTGCAATGCAAGTTGCTGAACAGTTAATGGAACATGATGCATTGGCAACACATGCACGTGATGAGTTAGGGATTACAGAAATTCACAGAGCAAGACCAATTCAAGCAGCGTTAGCTTCAGCAGCTACTTTTGCTATTGGAGCAGCACTACCGGTTGTACTTGCTGCTTTTTCTGGTGTTAACCACGTTATTTTAACTGTTTCTGTTAGTTCGTTGGTTTTTTTAGCTTTGCTTGGTGCAATTGCTGCTAAAACTGGCGGAGCCAAGGTTATTGCTGGAACATTCCGAGTGACTTTCTGGGGTGCTCTTGCCATGGGGTTAACAGCTGCTGTTGGTATGCTATTTGGAGCCCATATTTAATAAGAATCTAATGAGAATGTTGCATTCATGCATTGTACTTAATTTAAAAGGAGTTAACAGGTTATGTGAATTATTGCGTTAATGTCATTCATATTCTCTAATTCGTTTATATGATTGATTAAATCACCTGTTTTCATAATTTTTAATTCTACGCCTTTTTTGCTGGCTTTTTTGCTTACTTTTTCATCAATGGGGAGGGCTCCCTCAAAACCTGTTCCAATTAATAGTGTTTTGCACTTCCATGGGATATCTTCTTTATCTGTTAGAGGTGTATGTCCACCCTTTTCTTTAAATTCCTTTGACACTTTTTTCTTTCTTTTTTCAATTTTACCTTTATTTATTACAATATCCTTTGAATACTCTTTACCATCAATAACTATCTTTCCAAATTCGCCTGATATTTTCATAAATCACCTCACATATTTATTATTTAATTATATCTCATCTTAATTGGCTTCAAAATAAAGATTTGTAATATTTTTGTAAGATTTTATAATATGAATATATTGTTAAACTATATACAATTATTATATCCGCATATATACTTTACTTGTTTCAAAATGATATAAATAAATTACACACAATATTTGTTATTAGTAGATTTTTCTAAATGCATGAAAATAAGTAAATCCTGCAATTAAATCAAATATTTAAAAGAATTTGATTTAAACTGCATAGGTTTCTATTATACTGACAGGCTTTATTAAAATCATCCATTGCCAAATCTCCCCTGCCTATATTTTTATATGCAATACCTCTATTATAATATGCTTCAGCCTTATAGGGATTTATATTTAATGCTGCTGTAAAGTCTTCAATTGCTTTACTATAATTATTTAATGTTAAATACACAGTACCCCTTGATATGTAAGCATCGGCATACTGTGGATATAAGTATATTGAATATGATAAATCAGAAAGTGCNNGAAAGAGAAGCTGCCTGAGTTAAATCTCTTATTGCTAAATCAAAGTTATTAATGTTTATATATGATATACCTCTATTTATATAGGAATCTGCATAGTTCGGATTCAGTTGTAATGCTGTTGTATAGTCATCTATTGCCTTTTGAAAGTTTCCTAGCATCATATTGGATAGGCCACGATTATAATATGGAGTAAAATCGTTTCTATTTAAACTTATGGCACTTGTGAAATCTGCTGTTGCTTTATTATAATCTCTTATTTTATAATAAGCATTGCCACGTTGTATATAGGCCCTATAGAATGCGGGATTTATTTTAATAGCCTGGGAATAGTCAAAGATTGACTGATTGTACTTTCCTAAATTTGCAAAAGCCTCAGCTCTTTTAAAATATAAATCTGCATTATATGGGTCGAGAATTAAGGCTTGAGAATAATACTCAATTGCATTGTTATAATTCCCCCCTTCAAAGGATGCATCTCCAATTGAAATAAGAACATCTAATTTATTTTCATTTAAACTTTGTGAATGTATGAGGTTTGATTGAAAAATTAAAAAAAATGTAAAAAGGAAAAGGATAAAACTTCTTTTTATATACATAATGTTAGACATAAACTACCTCAAATGATATAGACATTACAGTAATTTCATCGTCATATTAAGTAAATACTTAAGTATATTTTACGTATTGTTGATAAATATTTTTATGAATAAATGGACATAATAAGTCTATGAAAATATTAAAAAAATAAGATATTTTAAAACTATCGAGACCTTTTTTATATTATATCTTGACTTATAATTAATATATTTATTATATGATAGTATAAATTATTACATGGAGGTAATTATGAAAGTAAAAGTTAGCGTTGACCAGGACATATGCACTGGATGTGCAGTATGCTACACAGAAGCACCAGAAGTATTTGAAGACAATGGTGATGGTCTATCACAGGTTAAAGATGAATTGGGTGGTAATGGTGCTACTCTAGAAGGAGATTTGGCAGAAAAGGCTTCAGAAGTTAAAGATGAATGCCCTGTTGAAGCAATAATAGTAGAAGAATTAGACTAATAAAAAAGCCCCTTTAAACAGGGGCTTTTTTATTTAAATACCCATAATAATTTAATCTTTAAGGCTTCTAATTTTTTTTGCGGGATTGCCAGCTACGATTGAGTATTCTTCTATATCTTTTGTAACTACGGACCCTGCGCCAATTATGGAGCCTTTTCCAATAGTAATACCAGGCATTATAATAGATCCACCTCCAATCCACACATCTTCTTTTATTAACACATCAACTCCTTTAACTATGTATCTTTTTTTGGGTTTATATATATCATGGTCTACTGCAAATATATTTGCCGATGGGCCTATCCATACATTATCTTCTAAATGAATTTTTCCATTATCTAAAAAAGTACAATTATAATTAATATAGCAGTCTTTTCCTATAAATATATTATACCCATAGTCAACATAAAAGGGTGGTCTGATAATTGTTCCATTTCCAACAGCACCTAAAAGCCCTTTTAAAAACTCAAAGGCTTCCTTAGATTCAGGTGGAAGTTCTGAGTATTTATGAATTAAGAGCCACGTACGATTCCTTTCATTAACTAATTCAACATCTCTTGAATCACTCCAATGGCCACTTAGTAATTTATCTTTTTCAGTCATGTCTTTGATTATTCAAAAAATTATTTGAATAATCAATATTTGATTTTTTAAAATTATTAAATGATTTCATAAAAAAAGAATCGGGGCGAGAGGATTTGAACCTCCGACTCCTGGTTCCCAAGACCAGTGCGCTACCAAGCTGCGCTACGCCCCGATGAAGTTTAATTTAATAATGCAATTATTTCTTTTTGTCAATTCATATTTTAAAGATTTCTACAGAAGCTTTTAATGTAAGTGCCAATTTTGATAGCTCCTCTACTGCTGCAGCCATTTGTTCAGAGGCTGATGCATTTTCTTTAATAATATGAGAGATCTTTTCTATATTGTCAGTAACCATTTCGACGGCTTTTGATTGCTCATTTGTTGCCGTAGCTATCTGATTAATATTTCTAGCTATGGCATCATATTTTGCTCGTATTTCCTCTAGAGCTCCATTTGCTTCATCAGCTTTTTGTAAACCTTCTGAAACCTTTATTACTCCACTTTCCATCTCTTCTACAACTTTTTTGGTGCTATCCTGCAAATTATGAATAGTGTTGGCTATTTCATTTGTTGCCTGCATTGTTTTTTCTGCCAACTTTCTAACCTCCTCAGCAACCACTGCAAAACCTCTGCCAGATTCTCCTGCCCTGGCAGCTTCAATTGCTGCATTAAGTGCTAACAGATTCGTTTGGTCTGCTATATCATTAATAACCTTCACTATATTGCCAATTTTACCGCTTGTTTCTCCTAATTCGTTTACCGATTTTGCTGCCTTATCTACGGCCTCTGATATTTTTTCCATCATTGCTTTTGTCTCTTCAACAACTGAATGGCCTTTAAGTACTGCTTCTTGTGCCTCTGAAGAACTGCTTGAAACATTGGTGGCCGACCTTGCTACTTCTGATACTGTTGAGTTTATTTCTTCAATTGCTGAAACAGCACTGTCTGATTGTTCTGCCTGTTCTCTTGCACCTTCTGCAACAGTTTCTGCAGAGCTTGAAAGTTCGCTTGATGTGGATGCAAGCTGTTCAACTGTATCATGAACAGATGTTAAGGCTTTCTTTATATCTATAATCATTTCGTTAACACTTTTAACAAGGACTCCAATTTCGTCTTCCCTTTGAATTTCTAATTCCTGACTAAAATCACCTTTTGCCACTTTCTTTAATGATTTGTTAACTATATCTAATCTGTTAAAAATATATTTTTTTAAAAGTAATATGAGAATTCCTATAATTATTAGTATTATAATTATTGTTGATGAGAAACCTCTTAATATAATAAACAGCGATGAAACATTCATTACATTAGTGGGAATAAGTATTTCAAAGGCTCCATGGATTTCACCAGCCTTCCAACCTTCCATTTTTACACCTGTGGGATCTAACCCTTCACTGTTTCCCCAGAGCTCAAGGGATGTAGATGGGTCGCCATGACACCATTCACACTCTTTTGTTAATCTTATTGCTTTATAGTATCTAATATAGCTATTTTCCTTGTCTATCATGATATATTCTGGAGTTTCCCCTTTACCAGTATCTTTAGATTGTAGGTACTTTAATGCTTTTAAATCATATTTGTCTGGCTCATTCTTAGAATTTCTTGGATTTATTTTTGGTACCTTAAAATTTAAATTCAACTCCTTAGCTTTGTCTTCCATAACTCTTATAGAATTTATTATTGGCACGATCTCCAAGAATTTATTTACATCCTTTCGCAATTCATCCATATTATATATGCCAGTATCTAATTTTGAGGCGTAACTTTCTCTTATGCCTTCAGCGAGTACTATTTTATGTCTGGCTCTTTCAATTTCGTAATTACGTAGTTCTTCCCACCTGTTGAAGGATTCATAGAGAAAAACGCCAAAAAAAGTTATTAGCAAAATAATAGTGATAAATAATGGAATTAATTTTTTTAATTTCATGAGCCACCTTTATAAATTATAAATTATAAATAATTATAATTGAAAATTATAATTTGTCAAAATACCTTTAATATAATCTCTAATTTTTTTTGCACTAGTAGGTGAATTACCATAAGTTGAGAGAGCAATAAGGTATTTCTCATTTTTAAATACAGCGGGCATATAAAAATCTGATAGTTCTTTATCCCCTGCAACAAAAACAAGCATTTTGTTTTTTTGGCATAGCAAGCCAATTTTTCTATTTAGTTCAACACTATTAGTACAGGCAAAAACTAATGTGTAGTTTTCCTTTAAATCATTATCTTCAAATGTTTTATAATTAATTTTAACTGCCTTGTTTGTAAATAATTCTTCTAATATCTTTGTTACTTTAGGTGCTATTATTGTAATATTGGCAATTTTATAAAGTAATAAAATTTTCCTTTCGGCTACTTTTCCACCGCCCACAAATAGTAGTCTTTTATCCGATAGATCGAATATAAAAGGATAATATTTATTTTTCATTAGTATATAATAACAATTAATATTATAATAAGATATAGAAATGTGAGAGAGCTAACAGTCATCAAGTTAATGGCATCTGCTATTACTGATTCATCTATAATTTTTCTACTACCTCCACCAATAATTGGTTTATTAACTAACTTCCCAAAATAATAAGTAGGTCCTCCCAATGTTATATCAAGAGCTCCTGCAAAAGCTGACATGGCATGCCCTGAATTTGGACTTTCATGGCACAATCTAAATCTTAGAAAAGTGCTAATTGATTTAAAGAAACTTTTCTCACAAATATAAGAAGCTATGGCAATAAATAATATGCTAATGCGTGCTGGTATGAAATTTAATAGGTCATCTAATTTCGCAGCAAAATAACCAAAATTGAGATACTTATCATTTTTATAGCCTACCATCGAATCTAAGGTATTAATAATTTTATATAATAGACCCCCAAACACACCAAGTATTGTCATGTAAAAAAGTGGGGAAAGGATAGCATCAACAAAATTTTCAGATATTGATTCAACAGTTGAAGTGATAATTTTTTCTTTGTTCATTAAATTCACATCTCTACTGACTATTAAAGATAGTGAATGTTTTGCTCCCTCCAAACTGTTGTTCTTTAAATTATCATATACTGAAATGGAGTGTTCTTTTAGCGATTTTATGCTGATTAGTGAAAAAGCAATGAGCAAGTAAAAAATTAAAAATAATAAAAAATTAATTTTTAAAAATATAACTGCTATAATTACAATAGTTGATATAACAACTAATACTGTTGAAACAACTAATAATAAACCACCTAACTTTTTGTTTTTAAAGGGATAAAGTAATTTTTCAAAAAAAGTAATTGTTTTACCAATGTAAACAACAGGATGCAGTTTTAATGGGAGTTCGCCAAAAATAATATCCAAAACAATTGCAATTGCAATTATAAAAAAATTAATTAAAAAAAGATTTGATAAATGAAGATTCACAATTTTTCTCAATAATATGTGCTAGTTTATCGAGTTCTTTTTCAGTATTATAAAATCTATAAATATCAACATCTATATAATCATTTAATAACTTTAGAAAATATTTTGTAAAGTCAAAATTATTAAAAACACCATGTATATAAGTACCAATTGTTTTAGATTGATAATCAATTATAAGTTTATGTTTTTCAGTCAATAGATCTGTATAATCTTCAAATAATGTTGAATTCCCAGAGTGTATTTCGTAACCTTCAATTTTTGTATTAGCTAATGGTCCAAGGCCAGTATAGCTTTTTGACACGACTTCTTTTTCATTAAAAAAAGTTGTTACCATATTAAAAAAATTTAAGCCCTCTTCTTCTATCTTTATATTTGATTCTACGGCGTTATCTATAACCATACTTCCCATAATCTGGAATCCACCACAAATTCCCAGTATCCACTTCTTTCCTTTTAATTCTTTTAATTTATTAAAAAAACCTTTGTTTTTTAGATAAATTAAATCTGCTATTGTCTGTTTTGTACCTGGTAATATTATTAAATCGCAATGACATAACTTTTCCGGCGAATCTATATATTCAACAGACAGATCTGCTATTGATAACAATGGATAAAAATCGTTAAAGTTAGACATATATTTTAATTTGATTATCCCAACCTTTAGCTTACTTTCTTTGTTATGATTGGATCTTATAAATTGTGAATCTTCATCATCTAGTTGCAAATCTTCTATCATTGGTAGTACTGTAATAATTTTTGGTGGTATCATTTTATTAAACATTTCAATTCCTGGCAAAAGCAAATCAATATTGCCTCTAAATTTATTTATAACAAACCCTTTAATTAAGTATTTATATTGTTTTTCAATTAAGTCATAGGTACCCTTAAAAGCTGCAAAGATCCCTCCTTTATCAATATCCCCTACTATTATAACTGGTGAATTAGCATATTGTGCTATTTTCATATTTGATATATCATACTTTTGCAGATTTATTTCAGCTGGCGATCCTGCACCTTCTATAATTATATATTCATATTCTTTTTTCAGAGATTCAAAGGCTTCTTTAACCACTTCAAAGTTTTGTTTCCACATTTTGTAGTATTCAATATAATCAATATTTTTTATAAACTTACCCATAATTATAAGTTGTGATTTTCTTTCACCCATTGGCTTTAATAAAATCGGATTCAACATCACACTTGGAATGATTCTGGCTGCTTTTGCCTGCAGCATTTGAGCGGCAGATATTTCTCCACCATTATGGCAAACTGTGGCGTTTAATGACATATTTTGTGCTTTAAATGGAGCAACCTTTAATCCTTTATTTGCTAAAATCCTACAGAATGCTGCAACTAAGAGAGATTTTCCAACGCCCGAACCAGTTCCTTGAAACATTAAAGTTTTACAATTCAACTTGTATATACTCCTTAAATATATTCAAGAAATAATTAATATTTTCTTTGGTACTGATTGATACCCTAAAATAAGTATTATTTAAGCCTCTTATATTCCCTAAATGTCTTAATAATATTTTGTTGTGAAAAAAATAGTTGTACATTTTTTCTGGATTATCTTTTAAATATTTAAACATAAAAAAATTGGCTGAACTTTCAAATACTTTAATATCTTTGTATAGCTTTAAATTATTATATAAATATTCTTTATTCTTTCTTAATTGTTCAATATATAAATCCATAGAATAATCCAATAATATATTACCTAATATTTGACTCAAAGAGCTAATAGACCAACCTGATTGGCGTGATATAATTCTGTTTATTAGTGGTTTATTAGCTGAATATATCCAGCCAATTCGTAAACCTGGAAGACCATATATTTTGGAAAATGAGTTAAGTAATATTAGGTTCTCGGCACAAGTATTGATAAGGCTATATTCAGCAAAATTTTTAACGAAAGGCATATATGACTCATCCACTATGAATAGCGTATTTTTATATTTACTGATTAAATACAATATTTCATCTTTAGGAAAAAGTGATCCTGTAGGATTGTTGGGATTACAGATAAACAGGAGGTCAGTATTCTCTAAAACAGCCTCTTCATTTTTTAGTGTATGTACAAAGTTATTATTCTCTGATGCCACAATAAACTGAACATTTGCATAATTTGCGTGAAGAAATTTCTCATAATCACTATAAGTAGGAATAAAAAGGACTGCATTTTTGCCATTGTATAAACTACAGATAAGTTGAATAAACTCAGTTGTGCCACTTCCTATTAATAAATTTTGTTCTGATAAATTTAATATTTTTGATAGTTTTAATTTCAAACTTTCAGAATATGCTTCTGGCAGCTTAGTTAGAATCTTTAATAATTCTTGTGCATCTCTTTGCTCTTTATTTAAAATATTATCTAAAATGTAAAAGGGTAAGACATTGCTGCTTAAATCCAATATTTCGGATACGTTTACATTTAATGTTTTAGCTGCATGATAAACATTACCACCATGCTCATACAAAGTTAACATAATTTTAATTATAATTAAAATATAAAATACTTGAAATAAAATATTATATGTAGTAAAAATTTAATGCTTTGATCAGGGAAATCCGGTGAGAATCCGGATGCTGTGCCCGCAGCTGTATGTGGGAGCAAAAGCCAATAAGCCACTGTGCATAAATAACGCTCGGGAAGGCAGGCAAGTAGGTAGCCCATAAGCCAGAATACCTGAAAAAGTAAAATATCCCCGGGAAATGGGAGGCAAAATGTTTAACATCATAAAGTCTCTTATATATACAATGTTATAAGAGACAATGAAAAAAGCAATTCTCATAACCTCTATTAGTAGTAATGCAGGCAAAACCTTCATTAGTTGTGGCTTCTGTAGGTATCTACATGAAATGGGGTTCAATATTGCCCCTTTTAAATGTGGTCCAGATTATATAGATACATCTTTATTAGGTAGATCTGCAAAGGCTGATGCCTATAATCTAGATTCAATTTTTATGAGCAAATCTCGTTTAAAAACTCTATTTTTCAGTCGATTACTAATGGCAGATTTAGGTATAATTGAAGGGGTGATGGGTTTTTTAGATGGTATTAATGCTAATTTTAAGGGTAGTACCTTTGAAATAGCTAAAATTTTAAAAGTTCCTACGATTTTTATTGTAAATCCAGGATCTTCAGCTCAGAGTATTTTAATTACAATAAAGGGGATAGAAGCATTTTCTAAGAATATAGATATGGCAGGAATAATTTTGAACAATATCGCCTCAGAACATCAAAAAACTCTCATTATGGATGTTTTAAAAAAATACTCAAAAATTAAAGTGTTAGGCATTATACCAAGGCTAAACAGCTCATTTTTTGAATCAAGACATTTAGGTTTAAAAACTGCTAATGAAATAGATGAAAAAGTATTTAATGAAGCCTCCGATATTATTAAAAAATATGTATATATCGATGAAATAATAAAGATGGCTGATATAGAAATAAAATACAGCTGCAAAAACTTTTATATAAAAAGATTAAAAACAAAAAAACATGCATATATCCCTTTTGATGAAGCATTTAACTTTTATTATTCTACAAATTTTCAATATCTAGAACAATTAGGTTACGAAATACATTTTTTTTCACCTCTAAAAAATGAAGGATTTAAAGGTGCTGATCTTTTATATATTGGAGGTGGTTATCCCGAGTTATATGCAAAAAATTTAGAAAATAATAATGTAACAAAGGAATCTATAATAAACCACCATAGGACAAAGAAAAATATAATTGCCGAATGTGGTGGATTACTCTATTTGTCCCATACTATTATTATAGATGATGAAAAATTTAATATGTGCAACATTTTTAATATAGATTTTGGAATGCAGAAAAACAGACAGGCTTTAGGTTATGTAGATGTCGAATTGCTTATTGATTTGTTAGGTGTAAAAAGAGGAAAAAAAACAAAAGGTCATATTTTCCATTATTCATCAATTATACATAGCAATGAAAACTATGTTTTAAAATTAAGTAAATTGTCAACTGGAGAGAATATGTATGATGGATTTTTAAAAAACAACACCTTTGCAAGTTATACACACTTCCATTTCTTATCTAAGAACAACATATTAAAGGGATTAATTTAGTGAATAGAATATTTATGGTGGTTGTTATGGCTATTATTTTATCTGAAGCTTCCCATGTTTATTCGAAGGATGCCATAGTTTTTGCAACCTTTGGAACAAGAAGTAGGGGTAGTGCTACATATAATTATATTAGAAAAATGGCTAATAATCAATTTACAAATTATACAATTAAATGGGCATATACTTCAAAAAAAATTAGAGAATATAAAAAAGAACAATCCTTTGGTCAAACATTACAAACACTTGAGGCTGAAGGTTATCATAGAGTATTTGTGCAACCACTATTTATTTTTCCTGCCTACGAATATTTACTATTATTAGAAGATGCTAAAAAATTTAGTAAAAAGTTTAGTAGTATGAAAATTTATCTATCAACGCCATTAATACATGATGATTTAGATATGAAAGCTGTTTTAGATGTTGTTAGTAAATTCTTTTCTTCCGAAGGTCTAAATATTATAGTAGCCCATGGAACAAAAGAAAAGTTGGGCAACTTTAAGGACATCTACTTAAATTTAGCAAATTATATAGATAATAATTATGACAATGCTGTTCTGGTTACAATAGATGGTCAACCAGGAATGGACATATTAACTAAAAGATTGTCTCATAAAACTTACAACAAGGCTCTTTTTATTCCATTTATGTTTACAGCTGGCAATCATATAGAGGAAGATATAAATAGTAATAGTAGTGTTATTAAATCAACTGTAAAAAAGTATATAAAAAATTTATCGATACTTAATATAACATATAATGATAGCACCTATTATATGGGTTTAGGTCTTAACAGAGGGATAGTTGATATATTTATAAAAAAACTAAAAAAGACTATAGAAAGTGGAAATTAACAACATTGAAGTGAAGGATTTAACAAAGAAATATAACGATCTTGTAGCTGTTGATGATATAAGTTTCTCTGTTAGAAAAGGGGATATTATTGCTATTTTAGGACCAAATGGAGCTGGTAAGACGACACTTATAAAAATGTTAACAGGTTTATTATCTCCAACAAAGGGTATTATATTTTACAATAATGTTAACTTTAGTAAATCTCAGAAAAAAGTTAAAAAAGTTATAGGTCTTGTCCCTCAGGAAAACAATATTGATAGGGATATTTCAGTGCATAATAATTTACTTATTCATGCCATACTTTACGGTATAAATTATAAAGAACGTAACAAAGCTATTATGGAGGCTCTTAGCTTTGCCGAAATAGACGATTATAAAAGCAAGCTGGCAAATGAACTTTCTGGTGGTTTAAAAAGAAGGCTTGTTATAGCAAGAGCAATGTTACACAAACCAAAAATATTATTTTTAGATGAACCTACGGTAAATTTAGATCCACATAGTAGGAGACATATATGGAACTTTATTAGGAAGATAAATAATGAATCTCAAACTACCATATTTATAACAACACACTATATAGAAGAGGCAGATCTTTTGGCAAAAAATGTGTTGATTATGGATAGGGGCAAAATAATTGCATCAGGTTCACCTGAAAAATTAAAAAGTAGATTAGGAAGTTTTACCTTGGAAATTTTTAAAAGTGATAGCATAGAGTATCAATTTTTTCATAACAGAGAAGAAGCTATTCAGTTTGGTGAAAAACTTAATTGTTCTTTTAAAATCAGAGAACTTTCATTAGAGGATCTCTATATAAAAATAACAGGTAAAAGGATTGAATGATGCATGGTATATGGGGCATTTATTTTAGAGAATTATTAATTTTTAAATCCAAATTTTTTAAAAATCTTTTAGCATCTGTTATTTCTCCACTGTTATTTTTGTTTGCATTTGGTTTTGGTATAGGCAAGGATACTCAAATAGATGGCACTAATTATATTGCCTTTCTTCTTCCTGGACTTTTAACAATGACAAGTCTTAATCAGGCATATGGCATTTCTTCTGAAATTAATATATCAAGATTTTATTTTAAAATATTTGATGAATATTTAATAGCCCCCATCGGCAGGTGGCAAATCCTTTTAGGAGAATCTTTGTATGGTGTTACAAAAGGATTTATCTCTGCAGCGATAATAATTATATTAGCCTACATTTTAGATGTTAAGTTTTCTATATCTTTCCTTTTTGTTGTTATTTTATTGCTTCACCTATTAATATTTTCAATGTTAGGATTTTCTGCAGCTTTAATTGTTAGAAATCATGGGGATCAATTTGCAATAAATAGCTTTATAATCACCCCAATGGTTTTTTTATCAGGTACTTTTTATCCTATAGACATGATGCCTGCTATTATTAAATATGTTGTTCATATTTTCCCACTTACTTACACTACTAAACTAATAAGAGACGCTTTTCTTTATAACAGATTAACATCAATAACATACCTTTTAGTATCCATTTTTATTTTATTTTCTCTTTTTTTATTTGGTATATTCATTGTGAGAAGAATAGAATAAAAATGAAAAGTATTTGCTTGCTATTATTAATCATTACAATTATTCTTTCCGTTTTTTTTGGTTCTTCTAATACGCATTTATTTTCATTAAATATTATTGATGCTGTGGTTTTGAATTACAGACTTCCAAGAGTATTATTTTCAGCTTTAATCGGTGGTTGTCTTGGATTTTCAGGCAGCATTTATCAGTTAATTTTAAAAAATCCATTAGCTGATTCTTTTACTACAGGTGCAAGTGGAGTAGCTGCCTTGGGTACTGTTATTTCATTGGTTTTAGGTTTTAATTTTTATTTTATACCTTTAATAGCTTTTATTTTCGCTATCCTTGGTATAGCTTTTATATATAAATTGTCTTCTATAAATGGCTATATAAATCCTGTTACAATGATTTTATCAGGGATTGTTTTAAACATTTTTGCTTCTAGTTTAATAGGCTTTCTTAAATATTTTTTTGATGAATCCTTGGGGAATATAATATTTTTTTTAATGGGTGGACTACATTTTGTTAGCTGGACTCAGCTGATCTTTTTTATGTTGTTTTTTATAATGCTCTTTCTTATTCAATTAAAAGATCATTATAGCTTAGATATTCTTTCTCTAGATGAAGCAACTGCTATTACAACAGGTGTAAATGTTAAAGCTGTTAGAATGAAAGCTTTTGTTATAGCAACCCTATTAATTTCCCTATGTGTAAGCTTTACAGGTATAATAGGTTTTATTGGATTAATAGTTCCTCATATATCTAGGGATCTGTTTGGCAGTGCTATGTATAACAATCTTATTTATTCAACTATTTTTGGTGGAATACTACTAACTATATCTGATACAATGTCAAGAATAATTATTCCTTCTGGAGCAGAGTTACCTGTTGGCATTATCACATCTTTACTTGGTGGAATATTCTTTTTTTATTTATTAATAAGAAAAAGAGCTGTAACTTGGTTTTAAGGATGTTATATATTGAAGATGTATATATTGAAAGAAACGAATTTACCTTAAAGTTAGAGCAATTACAGTTCAGTGACAACTGTAAAGTAGCCCTTTTAGGTGAAAATGGCTCTGGTAAGACTACCTTTTTTAGCATAGTAACAGGCTTGCTTAAGGCTCAAAGAGGTCTGATAACCTACAATAAAAAATCACTTATGGATATAAAAACACATGAAAGAGCAAAAATATTTGCCTATTTGCCACAATTTTTTCATTTAATTTTTAATTTTACAGTTTTTGAAATCGTACATTTTGGTAGATTCCCTTTTTACAATAAAAGATTAGGCAATAATCAACAAAAAGAGAAAACTGACAAAGTTTTAGAACTCTTAAATTTAACAAAAATGAAATTTAAAAGGTGGTCAGAGCTCTCAGGTGGAGAAAAACAGAGAGTTGCGATAGCAAAAACCTTAAACCAGGAAACGCCTATTTTATATTTAGATGAACCATTTTCTATGTTAGATATTAAGCACCAGATAGATTGTTTAAAAATCATTCAATGTCTAAATAAACTTGTTATCCTATCTACACATAATATTAATTTGATAAAAAATTATGTTGATAGGTTTATTTTTTTTAAAAATGGAAATATCTTGGCTGATTTAAATATTAATGAATTAAATGAGGAGGTGCTTAACAGCACATATGAAGTTCCTGTTAAAAGAATTAATAATTATTTTATGTTTAGTTAATATTTCTTACACCTCAGACAGGATTGTAGTGTTATCTCCTGCTGCTTCTGATATATTAGAGAAATTAGATCTGTCAGATTATGTTGTTGGTAAAACTAAATATATAGTTGAGTTTAAAGATGCTAAGACTGTAGGTACCCATCTTATGCCAAATTTAGAAATTATAATGAAACTAAAACCGACCCATATTATTTCTATGCAATCTAACTACTCTTTAGATGTGTTAAAGAATAATTTGAACTCACATATAATAATTTATGATCCTATTAACCTATTAGAAGTAATGAAACAAATTAAAACAATAGGTTCAATGTTTAACAAGAAAGAGAAATCTCATCAATTAGTGGAAGATTTAAATGCTCATCTACATAATGTAAAATCTATTATTAAAAAACCTACAGTTTTGTATGAAGTTTCTTCAAAACCTTTAATTTTAGCAGGTAAAAATAGTATTGTCTATGACATCATAACAAGGGCAGGAGGTTTTTATCCTATTGATTCTAAAAGAAAATTTTTTAAAACGTCTATTGAAAATATTTATAAATATTCTCCCGATATATATATCTATCAAGTTGGTCCTATGAATAAGAATCCCATTCCACCAAAAAAAAGAAAAAGCTTCGCTTTATTGAAAAATACAAAATTTATAAAAGTACCACAGGAAAATTTTTTAAGAGCAGATACAAGTGTAATAAAAAATATACAATTTCTAAATGATTTTTTTATTAAGGAAGGATACAAATGAAAGGTTATCTATATTTAGTAGGTGCGGGGTTGCAGAGAGACCATATTACTATTAGAGGGCTTAATGTGTTAAAAGCAGCTGACGTAGTGTTATATGATAGATTGATAGACAGAAAAATACTACATGATATTAATGGCGAAATTATAGATGTTGGTAAATTGCCATATAAACATGGAACGAAGCAAAGTGGAATAAATGAATTGTTGAAAAAATATTTATTAGAAAATAAAAGAGTGGTTAGGCTTAAAGGTGGTGATACATCGATATTCGCTAGATCAATTGAGGAGATAGATATTGCAAAAGAAGTTGGAGCAAATATTGAAGTGATACCAGGAGTCACTGCAGCGTCAGTTGCGGTTTCTAAAATTTTGTGCAGTCTAACAGACAGGCAAACTTCTTCTGGTGTTATATTTATTACTGGACATAAATGTGTAGGAGAATTAGACGATTTATACGATTGGCAAGCTCTTGTTAAACTGAATATGACTATAGTTATATATATGGGTGCTAAAAATATGCCTTTTATAATAGACAAATTGTTAGAAAGTGGTTTAAAACCTGAAATTCCAGTGCTCGTAGCAGAAAAATTAGAAACTGTTGATGAACGGATTTTTTTGACAAAGGCAATAGATGCAAGAGATCCTTTAGAAAAGGTGGATAATCCTGTTATAACAATTATTAGTGAAGTCCTTTATTATTCCAATATAACATTAGACAATGAATAAATTATATGCAGTAGGTTTGGGGCCTGGGGATCCTGAATTGATTACTTTAAAGGCTATTAAAATATTGAAGAATGTAGATAAAATAATAGTACCTGAATCTAATCTAAAAGGTAGAAGTTTAGCTAATGATATCATTATAGATTATGTAGACAAATATAAAATAGAAACTTTTTATTTTCCTATGAATAATAATAGAATGCAATTAGACGAAAAATACAGTAATTTAGTTGAAAAGATTGTTAATATAATGAATAATAATAAAACAGTTGCATATGTTACAATAGGTGATTCAACTATATACAGCACTTTTAATTATTTGTGGTTAAAATTAAGAAAGTATAATATTGAAGTTGAATTTATTCCGGGAATTCCTTCTTTTATTGCGGTATCAAACATTTTGCATATTCCTCTCACTTTAAAAAATGAAAATTTGTGTCTTATTGAAATGCCAGAAAATCATGATATATTGCTACAGTATATTAAGTGTTTTAATACTATTATTATTATGAAAATCTATAAAAGAATACAAATTCTATTAGATTTTATTAAGGCCAATAAAGATTTAATTGAAGAAGCTTTTATGGTAGAAAGAGCTACATTAAAAGGTCAAAACATAGTAAATCTAAGGCAGTTTGATAAAATTATATGTAAGCAAACATACTTATCAACTGCAGTAATCAAAACGAGGAATTATGGGAAAATCAGAGGATATTGAATATTTAAGCTTTAGAATAATTGATGAGAACGTTGATTTGAAAAATTACAATGTACATGAGAGGTTGATTGTAAAAAAATTAATACATACAACTGGAGATTTCGATTTTGCAAAAAATACTGTTTTTTCGAATGATGCAATTGAAAAAGCATTTCAGGCTTTTGAAAGTAATACACCTATAGTTTGCGATACAACTATGGTGAAGGCTGGCATTACAAAAAGATATCTAGACGTTGTTAACATTAAAACTTATTGCTTTATTAATTATAAAATTGTTACAAAAAAAGCAAATATGTCTAATAATACAAGAGCTGAAACAGCAATAGATTATTGTAAAAAGAAATTTAATAATGCTATATTTGCAATAGGTAACGCTCCAACTGCATTAAACAAACTACTAGAACTTTATAGTAACGGCGAGATAAATCCCATTCTTGTAATAGGTCTACCAGTAGGTTTTGTGGGAGCTGAAGAATCAAAAAAAAGACTTATGACTTATAATAAATTATCATATATTACTAATATTGGGCCAAAGGGAGGCAGTGCTTGTGCTGCAACTGTTATAAATGGTCTAATTACTATATTTAAAGATCATCTTAAGAAAAAATAGGATGTAAGTTAACTCTTATCAGATTATTTTTTTGCTATTAAATAGTAAATGAGTTTTTGAGCAAGCATGAATATATTTTTAAAAATAATCAAAATTTAAAAGCAAAAAAAACAGCTCCAATAATAAACAAATATGAGACAAATATATTCCATTTTGGTGTTTCATTAAACAATATCCATACAATAGCTGTAAATACAACTAATGTAATACATTCTTGTAAGATTTTTAATTGTGTAATACTAAAATAGTATGAGCCTATTCTGTTTGCTGGTACTTGAAAACAATACTCAAAAAAAGCTAGCCCCCAACTTAAAATTATTGCAAAGAAAATAGAAGTATACTTAAATTTTAAATGTAGATACCAAGCTAAGGTCATAAAAATATTTGAAATAATTAGTAGGATGACTGTTTTCATATTAATAGTGTATAATAGGTTTTATTCTCCAGATCTAATTTTTGAATATAATATATAGAGTGTTTACAATATCAATGAAATTTATTAAAAAATTGAAAGAATTGTTTTTACTTGTTAATGTCCTATTTTAGATACTTAACAAGTGTAGATAGCTTTAAATTCCCTTTGTTATTTCAATAAGTTTTTTGAAATTATATTGAATTGATGAATAATATCGTTTAGGAGTGGGCATCTCATCTTCAATAATTTTTCTAAGTTTTTCAGGACCAATATTGTATGCTATTATAGCATATTTTAAATTGCCATCAAATTTTTTCCTTAAATATGCTAAATAATTAATACCAATCTTCAAATTTAAAATTGGATCATATAAGTCATTACTATTAGCTATATTAATGTCACTTATCTGTTCACTTATGTAAAAGGCAGTGGTTGGCTTTAGCTGCATAAGCCCCATGGCTCCTTTATGTGAGACACTTGTAATATTAAAGGAGCTTTCAACTTTTATGATAGCAAGTATCAAATAGGGGTCTAAATGATTATATTTTGCTTCTTTTACAATAGTGTAAGCTATATCAATAAGTTGATTCTTGTCTCCCTTGAAGTTTTGGCTAAGTATGTCGTAAACATTAAATAAATCAGTGAATTGTCCAATATTGTTATCTAAATTATCATATTTTTTTGAAAGGTCTTTTAATATTTTTTGTGATTCGCTAATTTTATTTTTATATTGCCGTATCTGATGGCTATTGACCTTTATTCCCAGCATCAAAGCTGATATGGATAAAAAAAACACAACAAAAATAGAAACTATATATCTAAATGTTTTCATAGGTTAAGAGAACTTATTGAACTAAATATCTAAGTAAATATTAATAATAAATATTCATAATTTCAATACTTTTTTTTACCTTACAAAATTGCCTTGCCAAAAAGTGATACAGTTAACTCAACAGCAATTAGGGCAGTTTGATTTTTTATATCTAACATAGGGTTTACTTCAACTATGTCTAAAGAAGATAATTTCTTTGTATTTGAAATAATCTCCATTAATAAGTGCGCCTCTCTATATGTTATTCCTCCATTAACAGGTGTGCCAACTCCAGGTGCTACTACAGGATCTAAACAATCTAAATCTAAACTAACGTGTATTTTCCTTAATTTATCAAATTTGCTAGCTATTTTATGAGCAATACAGCTCATTCCCATCTCATCTATATCTTTCATAGTGAAAACTGTTATTCCAGAAGATTTAATTAGCTTTTGTTCTTCTTCATCTACTTTTCTTAAGCCAATTATAACTACATTATCTACTTTGACTTTAGGCCCTTTTCTACCAATATTTGTGAGTCTTTTATCTCCATAGTTAAGAAGAGCTGATAGTGCCATACCATGAATATTGCCCGATATTGTTGTATCAAATGTATTAAAATCCCCGTGTGCATCTATCCATATTAATCCAACTTCTTCAGCAACACTTATTCCACCCACAGTACCAATTGATATAGAGTGATCTCCCCCTAGGAATAAGGGTATATATCCTTCCTTAACAGCCTTTTCTCCTTTACCATAAGCTAAATTACATATTCTTTGAATAATAGGCATGAATTTAATTTTTTTATTATCCATAATGGTATCTCTAATTGGAACGTTAATATCGCCATAATCTTCAACAATATAGCCCAAGTTATGCAAAGCAGATGCTAGTCCAGAGTATCTTAATGCCCCAGGACCCATGCTAACGCCTCTGTGTTTTTGCCCCAGATCCATTGGAATTCCAATTATACAGACTTTTTTATTCATGTGGTATTATACTAAATTAAGGTTATTGTGCAAATTAATAATGAAGTCTTGTGCATTTGTAACTATTGGTATAGCTTGTGAAGAACCTCTATTAGCTAGTTTATCTGCTGAGAATTCAGAAATATCAACTACGTACATAAAGACTTTTCTGACGTTTCCGTTTTCTTCAATTTTGTAACTGGGCAACATATTCCCAAATGCTATAGAATGTAGTTGCGTTGCCATAGCAATGACAGTTGTAGCTTTTTTTGCAAAGGAGCGCATTGTATCTTGTGATTTATAAACATTTGCAATTACTTCAGGCAAAGGGCCATCATCTCTTATGGAACCACATAAAACGTATGGTATTCCTGTTTTTTCGCATGCATAGATAATACCATCTTTTATATTAAGCTTTTTTATAGAATTTTTTATTGAACCGATTGATCTCACTTTATTAATTATATCAAGATGATTGTAATGCCCCATAGGTTGCAAAAGTTGAGTATAAATATCCTGCCCCAAACCTGTATGAAAATAGGCAGCCTCTAAATCATGTGTTGCTAAGGCATTACCTGCCATTAAAGCATGGCAGTAGCCATTTTCCACAAGAGTCTGCATTGCATGTCTGCTGTCTTTATCAAAAGCTACTGCTGGACCCAGAACCCATACTATAAATCCATTATATTTTTCATGCTTTAATAACTTATAGAGATCATCATAACTTCTTGAAAAGGGTGTTTCTCTGGTTCCTCTTGTTCTGAATGCAAATTTATCGTAGCTTCTATTATCAGATATATCAAATCCTGTCGTATGGACATATATCCCTTCTTCTCCATTCTCAGTTCGACCAATAACTACTGATTCATCTTTTTTTAAATTTCTAAATTCTTTTACTTCTATTTTGTCTCCCTTTACTACTATTACAGCATCCATTCTGCTGTCAGGAAGCAAAATCCATTTTTCTTTAGTAATATGTATATATTCTGGATGGTTAGATGTACTGTGGTAGTTTTCAGGTGCAATACCATCTTCAGTTGTATGTTCTGTTTTTACTATCGGTGCATTAACAAAATTGCTTTTACTAAAATCAGGTGGCATGTACTTAGGTAATAAAAAATTATTTTTCATAGAGTAATAATATATAAAAATATTTTAATGGTAAAGGATATTTAAAGTTATAATTATCAAAGTTTTTTTTGTTGGTAACACATTTAAATATGATATCAAAATATATGTGAATTTATAGTTGATATTGTGTCTCTAATTAGTATAAATTAATTATATTTTTTTATTTGGAGGTGGCATTATGATTGTATTTAGAATCACTATTGTTTTATTAATAATCATGATTTATAATTTTCCACTTATGGGACGAGATATTAAGAGACCAATTTTGATAGATGTTGAATATAATTTCAAAAATCTCCTCATGGATGAAGACACTGATGGAGATAACAAAATAACAATTGATGATCAGGGAGATAAATTATTTAAAATAGAAGCTATAAGTGGGAAAACCTATAATATAGAGGGAACCTATTATTTATCTAATATACTAATGCAATTAGCAATGGCTAAGAATGCTGGTCAAAAGAGAATGTTATTGAGTCCTCGTTATGTTTATGAAGATCCAGTTAATAGAACTAGTAGAATGATTAAAGAGATATTTTGGGATGGGTTAACGAGACAAATCGACGAAGAACATTTGGAACAAGTATTGAAAGATACAAAAATTGCATCAGAGGTTTCCTATCTATATGTGCCAAATAACGATAGAGATGGATATTTTTATTTTTCTGATGTTTCAATGCGAAATAACAGGCTAAATATGAAAGTGGAGCTACTTCCAGAGAATATAACACCTGAGTTTGTTAAATCCTTGGGCGACAAAAAAGGAAAACATGGACTTTTATCTTTGGCAATAAGAAGAGCTGGTACTTCTTATAAGGGAGTACCATTTGTTGTGCCCGGAGGGAGGTTTAATGAAATGTATGGCTGGGATAGTTATTTCATAAACAGAGGTTTATTGATAGATGATAAAACTGATCTAGCAAAAGGAATGGCTGATAATTTCAAATATGAATTAACCTATTATGGACAAATTTTAAATGCGAATAGAACATATTATTTAACAAGATCACAGCCTCCTTTTTTTACATCGATGGCTTTAGAACTTTATAACCATATAAACGATGATTCTTGGCTATTAGATGCACTAAGGCTTGCGATAAAGGAATATATGGAAGTCTGGACTGTTAAACCCAAATTAACAGATACAGGACTTTCAAGATATTATGATATAGGAAAGGGGATTCCACCGGAAACGGAAGAAGATCATTTTGACTGGCTATTAGGTGATTATGCAAAGAAATACGATATGACAATTGATGAATTTAAAGAGGCATATATGAATAGTAAAGTCAATGAACCTTATCTTGATGAATATTTTGTCCATGATAGGTGCATGAGAGAATCAGGTCATGATACAACATATAGATGGACAGTAAATGGTGTAGATAGATGTGCAGATTTTGTGACAGTTGATTTAAACAGTCTTTTATATAAGTATGAGATTGATATAGCAGATGCAATAAAAAAATATTTTAATGGTTCTATCGTACTTCTTGATGGGACAACAACTACAAGTGAAGAATGGTATAAAAAAGCAAAAAACAGAAAGAAGTTAATTCTACAATATCTTTGGGATGAAAAAAGTGGAATGTTTTTTGATTATAATTTTAAAGATAGAGCAAAGAATAATTATATTAGTGCCACAACTTTTTATCCATTATGGGCTATTAATCCAGATGATAAGGACACAGAAATATTGGATCACGAGCAGGTAAGAAAATTAGTTGATGTAGCTTTAGAACATTTAGAAGAAGCTGGAGGTATTGCAGCTACATCTAAGGAATCTGCTTTTAAAGCTGGTCAGGATAAAGTAGAGAGACAGTGGGATTATCCTTATGGATGGGCACCACATCAGATGATTGCATGGAGAGGACTTATTAATTATGGTTTTAAAGAAGAAGCCAATAGGCTTATCTACAAATGGCTATATACAATTGTTAAAAATGCAGCTGATTACAATGGAACAGTCCCTGAAAAATATAATGTTGTAGATAGAAGCCATAAAGTATTTATAACATATGGAAATGTAGGAACCGAGTTTGATTATATAACTGAAGAAGGATTTGGTTGGATGAATGCTTCTTTCCAAGAGGGATTACAGTTGCTACCGACCACATTAATTAATAAACTGAAAAAATTAATTCCACCTGAAGAAATATTTTAATTATATCTTGATTTATTTAAAATTTATCAAATTTTATTAATTTGAATAATTTAATATTTGGAGGTTTATATGGAATATATAACTATTAGAAATACAAATTTAAAAGTATCAAGAATTGCGTTAGGGACATGGGCTATTGGTGGTTGGATGTGGGGCGGCAGTGAAGAAAAATTGGCAATAAAAACTATATTAAAATCATTTGATCTTGGTATAAATATTGTAGATACAGCTCCTGTTTATGGTTTTGGACAAGCAGAGGAAATAGTAGGTAAAGCATTGAAAGAATATGGGAAAAGAGAAGAAATTATTGTAGCAACAAAAGTTGGCTTAGAGTGGAAAGATGGTAAAGTATTTAGAAACTCTTCAAAGGAACGTATCTTTAAAGAAATAGACGATTCATTGAGGAGATTGCAATGTGAATATATAGATATATATCAAGTTCACTGGCCTGATGAGTTGACTCCCTTTGAAGAAACAGCTGAAGCTTTAAAAAAATTAAAAGATATTGGGAAAATCAAATCAATAGGTGTTAGTAATTATAATGTTGAACAGATTGAGACATTTGAAAGAGTTGTTCCTATTAACACTCATCAGCCACCATATAATCTGTTTGAAAGGGAGATTGAAAAGGATGTTTTACCATACTGTATAGATAAAGGTATAAATATACTTGCTTATGGTGCAATTTGTAGAGGGTTGTTGTCTGGTAAAATGAGTAAAGACAGAGAGTTCAAAGGAGATGATTTGCGTAAAGTAGATCCGAAATTCCAGGGAAAGAGATTTGAAGAATATCTAAATTGTGTTAAAAAACTCAACGAATTTGTTAATAAGAGATATGGTAAAGAAGTAATCCATTTGGCTGTGAGGTGGATTTTAGATAAGACAAAGATTGGTATAGCCTTATGGGGTGCAAGGAAGCCAGAACAACTCCAGCCAATAAATGGTGTCTTTGGATGGCACTTAAATGATATGGATTTTGAAGAAATAGATAGAATTATTGAAGAAACAGTATTGGACCCTGTTGGCCCTGAATTTATGGCTCCACCTCATAGAAAATAACAGAATTAACTTGGAGCTAAATTTGGCACAAAATAATACTATTTTTGATGAGTTACTTAATGTAATTAAAGGAGATGTACTGTTAGATAAACTTTCTAGATATATGCTTGCTACCGACGGGAGTATATACTTAAGAGAACCTGCTTGTGTCGTATATCCAAAAAACAAATTAGATGTAATTAATGTTGTGAAATTTGCTGAAAAATACGGGTTTTCTGTTCATCCAAGAGGGGCTGGTAGTGGGTTGGTAGGATCTTCTATCGGGAAGGGTATAATATTGGATTTTACAAAATATATGAACAAGTTGTTGACTATGGATGTGGAAAATAAATATTTTGAATGCGAACCTGGCCTTAGAGGTGGAGATTTAAATCAAAAGTTGAAAAATACTAACCTCTACTTCCCTCCTGATCCTTCAAGCTTTGATTATGCAACTTTTGGCGGAATGTTTTCTACAAATGCATCGGGTGCTCATTCGTCAAAATATGGAAATGTTAATAATTATGTGTTAGATGCTGAAATTGTATTGTCTGATGGTAAAGTTATTATGCTTAGTGATATATTAGAGAAGAAATTTGATGAATTGCCTCCTAACTTTCAATATATTTACAAACTCTACATAGATAACGAGGATAAAATTAAAGCAAGCTATCCTGATGTTAAAAGCAATGTATGTGGTTATAATTTAAAGTTTTTAGTAAGTGAAAACAAATTGAATTTAATTTCACTATTTGTTGGATCAGAAGGAACTCTTGGAATAGTCACAAAAATTAAGTTTAAACTTATTGATAAGCCAACAGAGGAAATTTTACTTGTTGCCTATTTTGATAACAAGAGTCACACAGCAATTGCTGTTAATTTGATATTACCCTTAGAACCAGCTGGTATTGAAATAATGGATAAATCTTTGCTAGATTTGGCAAAAGATTATGATGCAAAATTGAAAGAAAATATTCCAGATAACGTGGACAATCTTTTACTGTTTGAGTTTGATGGTTATAAAAAAAATGATGTTCAAAAGGTAGTTGATGAAGCATATAATTTACTTGTTTCACATGAGCTATCTAAAAATATACATATTGCAGAAAATGAAGAGGAGAAAGAAAGTTTATGGGCAGTCAGAAAAGCTGCAGTACCTATTCTTTATAAGTTAAAAGGAGATAAAAAAATAATAGCACTTGTTGAAGATGCTGCTATTCCGCCGGAAAAATTAAGTTCATATTTTGAAGGTATTTATAATATATTCAATAATTACAACATTAAATTTGTTATTTATGGCCATATCGCCAAGGGCTTACTACATACAAGACCACTCTTAAATTTGAAATTAGCTGAAGATGTTGATTTGTTAAAAGTTATAGCTGATGAAGTTTTTGAACTGGTTTACTCATTGAATGGAACCATATCAGGAGAACATGGTGATGGCCGAGTTAGAAGTCGTTATATAAAACTTCAGTACCCAAAAATTTATGATTTATTTAAAACAATTAAACTATTGATTGATCCAAATAGGATGTTTAATCCTGATATAAAAATCATTGATGATGAAGATTTGATACAGAAAAATTTGCGATTTGGTTTGCATTACAAGGTAGACGATTTAGAGCACAAAAATCTATTGTGGAACGAAGGGTTTGTGTATGAGGTGGAAAAATGCCATGGATGTTCAAAATGTACTACAACCGATACTAGTGTCAGAATGTGTCCGATTTATAAATTTACAAAAGATGAGAAAGCAGCACCAAAGGCAAAAGCAAATATATTGAGAGGACTTATCAGCGGTGCTATTAATAGTAGATATTTATATGAAAGTTCTTTACAGGAAATTGTTAATCACTGTGTTGGATGTGAATCTTGTCATTTAGAATGCCCTTCTAATGTTAATATACCAAAATTAGCAGCAGAGGCGAAATCTAAATATGTCGAGAAGTATGGAATTCCTTTTAAATATAGAATTTTAACGAACGTTGATAATATTGCCCACATAGGGCGGAAATTGATGCCGCTTCCAAATAAATTGATGGATTTTTATGTAATAAGAAAACTGGCTGAACCTTTTACACATGTTGCAGCAGAAAGGAAAAATGTTCCTATAGCATATAGGTCACTTTATGATAGAGTAGATACAGTAGAGGGTAACGGTGGTAGAAGGGTTCTTTTTTTTGCAGGGTGCTATTATTCATATATTGAGCCTGAAGTTGGTGTGAAAACTGTGAATATATTGAAAAGTTTGGGCCTTACAGTTATAACGCCAAAGCAGTGTTGTTGTGGTGTACCTATGGTTGCAAAGGGTATGGCTAACGTGGCTAAGAGTCGGATAAAAAAAAATATTGATTTATGGGGACACCTTGTAACTTCCGTTGATTATATAATTGTTTCTTGTTCCTCCTGTGGATTAGCTCTAATGCATGAGTGGACTAATCTTACTTTAGGAAATATTGTAAATAAAATTAAAGATAAGACTTTACATATAACAAATTTTTTAAAAGAGTTTTCCTCATCCTTAGAATTAACAGATGAAACTTTAACTTGTTCATATCATATGCCATGCCATTTAAAGGTTCAAAATGCTCCAAGATCATCTATAAATCTTCTAAATAGTATAGGAATAAAGCAATTGGATGTACTTGACAGTAATTGTTGTGGTTTAGCAGGAAGTTGGGGTGTTTTGAAGGAAAATTATGGCTTGAGTAAAAAAATTGGTGAAGAACTAGGTTCAAAAGTTAACAAAAGTGGAACAGATGTTGTACTAACAGATTGTCCAGCATGCAGAATGCAACTAAAGGAAATTACCGACAAAACTATTTTACATCCTTTGGAATTAATTAATGTTAACAAGTGATTTCGATATTCTGAAAAAAAAGATACAAGGAGAATGTTACACCGATTACACCAGAAGATACTTAGCCTCAACAGATGGGAGTATATATAAAATATTACCATCTGCAGTAATTTATCCTTTTAATAATAATGATATAAATTTAATAGTCCAGTTTTGTAAAGATAATCAATTGTCTTTGCATCCAAGAGGTTCTGGTGGTGGTATATGTGGAGCTGCTTTAGGTAGAGGAATTGTATTAGACTTTACTAAATATATGAATAAGATAATAGAATTAAATTACAATGAAAAATATATAATTTGTGAAGCAGGTGTAAGAGGTGGCTGCATTGCAGAAGCTGTAAAAGATAGTAGTTTATTTTATCCAGTTGATCCATCAAGTTTTGAGTACGCAACTATTGGAGGGATGTACAGCGCAAACGCATCAGGATCCCATTCAGTAAAATATGGAAACACAAATGATTATGTTTTAGACGTTGAAGTTATTTTGACTGATGGGAGAATATTTTGGTTAAGCCAAATCGAGAATCTGCCATATGAGGATTTGCCTGAAAGTTTTCAGAAGATTTATAATCTATACAATTCAAATAAAATAGAAATAGAAAAAGCCTATCCTCCTTTAAAATGCAATGTTTCTGGTTATATATTGAAAGGGCTTGTTAGAAATAATCGTCTACATTTAATGAATCTTTTTGCTGGGGCTGAAGGAACCTTGGGAATAATCTCAAAGCTCAAATTAAAACTAATAGATAGACCCAATTACAATGTACTAATAGTGGCTTACTTTGATAATATTAAAAATTCCGTAGAAGCTGTTGAGAGCATATTACCTTTTGAACCCTCAGCCATTGAGATTATGGACAAATCTCTTTTAAATCTTGCAAGAGAACAAGATAGTGTACTTGAAAAACAGATTCCCTGTGACATAGATAATGTACTTATGATAGAATTTGATGGAAATGATTTTGAAAATATCCATAAATTATCAAGTAAAGTGTCGGAAATATTAAAGAATAGAGACCTTACAAAGAGAGTATACCTTTGTTTAAACGAAGATGATAAAGATAGGTTCTGGGCAATTAGAAAAGCGGCTTCTCCTATGTTGTATAAGTTGAGGGGGAAAAGTAAAACAACACATCTAATAGAATCTGCAGCTATTCCTGTTTCCAAGTTAGTCGACTATTTTCGTCTTATGTACAGTCTTATGGAAAAGTATAAACTGAATTTTTCTATAATAGGTCACATTGCAAAAGGAGTAGTTCACACTGAACCACAGTTGAACTTGAAAAGTAAAAAAGATGTGGAATTGTTAAAAAAATTATCAGATGCAGCCAGTGATATTATTATATCCCTTGGTGGAACAATTTCAGGGGAACATGGAGAGGGCCTAAATAGGTCCTATTATATAAAAAAACAGTATCCCCACATCTATCCATTATTTACAGAGATAAAATATCTTTTTGATCCTTATAATATATTGAATCCAGATATAAAAACACATTATGACCC
>DHGE01000011.1 GCA_002402635.1 Deferribacterales bacterium UBA4806 | reverse complement strand
TCGCAGTTCTTGAGCCATTCTGAAAAAAATGTTTCTTCTTTATTGTAATGATACAGGATCAATCTAAAGCTTTCTTTGAAAAAGTCTAATATTTCATTTACCGTGTAATACCGGATATGCTCCTTGTTCCTTAGATAGCTTGCACAATTATAGTATGCATCTTCATCGTCAACAATAATATCTATAAGGAAAAAATAGCCCTTGTATTTTAATATCCTCAGGATTTCATCATTAATAATTTGTAAATTTTGTAGATGATGTAAAACTTTTTTACATAAAACAATATCAATACTGTGTGATTTAAATGGTAATCTTTCTGCATCTCCGTTTATACATAAAGAATGTTGGTTCAATTTCATTGGATTATTTGAAATCTTCTTGAAGGACCTATCAATCAAATATATATTTTTAATATTAAAGTTTTTTGCAAAGATGCTATTACCACTACCCAGATCAAGAGCAGTTTTAAATGTTTTGAAATCTAATGGATTACTTATGTTCATCCTTATTTAATAGATACTATCTAAAAACCTTTTTATAATTTTAGATTGTTCTTCATGTTCTAATAAAAATGCGTCATGACCATAATCAGATTCTATATTTTCCCAGAATACATTTTTATTATATTTTTTTAAGATACTAACCAATTCTTCAGTTTGGTATGCAGGGAAAAGAAAATCTGATGTAAAAGTTATAAATAATGCTGGTGAGGTAATCCTTTTGACAGCTTCTTCAAAGCTACCGTAACCATAGGATAAGTCAAATATATCCATTGCTTTTATAATATATAGATAACTATTGGCATCAAAATAGTCAGCAAATTTATATCCATTATACCTCAAATAGTTTTCTACTTCAAAATAACCAAAGAAATCATAAATACCCTCATAGGTAGCGTAACGTCTATCAAATTTTTTTTGAAAAGCACTATCAGATAAATATGTGATATGTCCTATCATTCTTGCTATTGATAGGCCTACTCTAGGTATTGCACTATCATAATAGTCTCCATTGTTCCAGAATGGATCATTCATTATGGCAAACCGCCCAACAGAATTGAAAGCTATTGCCATGGGCGTTATTCTTCCAGAGGTGGCTATTGGTATGATTGATTTTATTTTTTCTGGAAAGCTAACAGCCCAACAAAGAGCTTGCATACCACCAAGTGAACCTCCAGAAACTGCAACTAATGAATTTATATTTAAATAGCTTAGCAATTTATTTTGTAATTTAACCATATCTTTTATTGTTACTACAGGAAAGGATATGCCGTATGGTTTGCCAGTAGCTGGATTAATAGAAGATGGTCCTGTGGTTCCAAAACAGCTACCTAGTATATTGGAACATATTATAAAAAATTTGTTTGTATCAAATGGTTTGCCAGGACCTATTAAGGCATCCCACCAACCCGGTTTTTGGTCTTTTGCAGAATTATACCCAGCTGCATGAGCGCTACCTGATAATGCATGGCATATTAATATAGCATTATCCCTTTTTGAATTTAGTTCTCCATAGGTTTCATAAGTAACTTTAACAGGTGATAATATTCGGCCACTTTCGAGATAAAATTCATCTTTAAAAATTACATGTTTGGGTTTTATAATTTCTTTATTATCATTAAACATAATTATTTATATTGCTACAAATTACAAAAATATGTTAAAAGCATTTTAACTCTCTTTTAATAGATTTATAGATGATTGTCAAAAAAATTTTAATATTTAATCCTTCTTTTATTGGTGATGCTGTATTAACAACACCATTATTAAAGATATGTAAAGATTATTTTGCTAATGCCCACATCCATTTCTGTATTAGATATGGATATGAAAAATTATTTATAGGCCTCCCTTTCATAGATAAAATTATCCCTTTTGATAAAAGAGTAGTTGAAAAAGGGATTAGAGGTATTTTCAAGTTGAGAAAAATTATAAAGGAAGAAAAATATGACATTATTATTTGTCCCCATAGGTCAATAAGATCTGCATTAATTGTTAATTTGAATAAGGCACAAGTTACTGTGGGCTTTAGCAGTACAGTCTCTTCTTTTTTATTTAAAAAAAGAGTTCGTAGAAATTTACAACTTCATGAAGTATACAGAAATTTACAACTCTTGAAACCACTGATGGAAGATAATTTTGCAAATGTAATAAAGGAAGTTAATAAACTTCATGTTGCAGAAAATAAGAAATATTATGGTAAGTTTAAATATTTTACTGATGTCATTAAAGGTGAGTCAAAACTCGTGGGGATACAGGCAACAAGTAATTGGAAAACAAAAATGTGGCCTTTTGAGAGATATGCAGCCCTTGTAAACAGGTTGTATGAATACAATATTATTTCAGTATTGTTTTCGTCGACTAAGGAAATCAATATAATTGAAAATATGTCACAATACATTAATGTACCCTTCATAAATTTAGCAGGCCTTTTAGAACTTGACGAATTGTCAAGTGCAATAAAAAAGATGGATTTATTTATAACCAACGATACCGGGCCAATGCACATTGCAGCAGGTCATAAGATTCCTGTTCTTGCAATTTTTGGCCCTACGGTGCCCGAATTTGGTTTTATACCCTTTGGTTGTACTCATAAAATAATAGAGGACACCACTCTTGGTTGCAGACCTTGTTCTTTACATGGTGGCAACAGATGTCCAAAGAAACATTTTAAATGTATGCTTAATTTAACTACAGATAGAGTGTTAGAAAATGCTTTAGGCCTCCTTAAAAGATGAAGAGAATGCTTGTTATACGATTTTCTTCTTTAGGCGATGTTGTACTGATAACTGGAGTAATTCGTTTGTTTAAAAAATTTAATAGTGATATAGAAGTTGATGTTCTTACATATGAAGAATATAAAGAAGTTTTTACAAATAATATTCATATTCATCATTTGTTATTTATTAGTAGAAAGTTACCTGTTTTTACTTATTTAAAAAGTTTAATTAAAATAACTCAATCCTATGATTACATTATAGATTTACAGAAAAATATGAAAACTGTTATTTTAAAATTTGTAAGATTCAGCAGATATTATTCCTTTAACAAATTATCTATTAAAAGAAGGCTCTTCGTTTATTTTAGGTGGAGCAGTAAAGAATTAAAAACTCATATAACGGAAAGGTACTTGCAGGCATTTAGTAAAGTTAAAAAACTTTACTACAACAATTTAGAAGAATTAAGACCAGAGATATATGCAAATAGTGGAGAATATATATGTAAGAAGATAATTGTACATCCCTTTGCAAGTAAAAAAACTAAAGAATGGCCACATTTTTATGAATTAATAAAGATATTGGTAAATAAAGGTTTTGATGTAGCAGTCGTTGGGAAGGGAGAACGTAATCTTTTATGGGAGGGTAGTAATCTTGTCAATGGAACAACTTTAAAAGAACTTATAAATGAGATAAACAAGGGCGATACTGTAATAACAACAGATTCTGGTCCCATGCATTTAGCTATTGCTTTAAATAAAACAGTGATAGCTATATTTGGTTCAACTACTAAAGAGATGGGGTTTTATCCAGTTTTTAAAAATACTTATGTCTTCGAAAATGGAAACCTTTCATGCAGACCCTGTCATGTTCATGGTAAGAATAAATGTCCAAAAGGACATTTTAA
>DHGE01000119.1:6058-24220 GCA_002402635.1 Deferribacterales bacterium UBA4806 | reverse complement strand
GACTATCATTAACACAGTAAAAAGAATTAAGTTGCTCGAGCATAGGCCATTAATTTTTTCACTTTCCGACAGCTCTCCTTTTTCTGATAAAAACAGTAGAGAAATAACTTATAAAATTTTAAAAGATCTCAAAAATTTGACGTCAATTGACGGATTTAGTGTTTTTATTGATCCTTCCAATATAGATGAATATTTTTTTAAAATAACAGAGGAATTAGGTATATTTTCTTTTTTTATAGGTCGAGATAGAATTACAGAAGATCCATTTGTTGGTAGAAGATTAAAAGGAAAATTGAGAACCCAAGAGATGTTAGATAAAGAATTAAATGCTATAAAACTATTTATAAAATTTTTAGAAAATAACAGAAGCACAATACCCTTTGAATTATTTATAGGATATATTATATCTCCTTATGAAATGGAAGAAACTTCGAATAAACTACTCAGAGAAATAATTGAATTGGCAACGTTCACAAAAGTTTCTCATGTTAAAATACAATTTAATATTTTCATTTTATCTCCCTACCCTGGGACAAAGATTGCAGAAAAAAGCAAAGGTGAATTTATCCCATTAAATTATTTTTATCATCCCTATCCAAATGTCTGGATATCAGAAAGTGCAGTTAATTTATATTTAGAAATGATAAGACTTATTGTTGCTAAGGTTCTCTGCGCAGACAATAACTATGGTTTTTATAAACATATATTACAATTATCCCATGATATTCAATATAACAATACTATTAATTTTTCATTAATTGATGAAATCGAAGATAATGAATTAAAGACATATGCAAAAGAATTAACTGATATAATAATATCTTTAAAGTTTGGCAATGAAACAACTATCGATAAATACTTTGACAACATTATGGAACTCTATTATTTAGGCTCTTTAACGTCTATCTTGTTAAACAAGACAGAACTTTTAAAAAGAAGATATGGTCTTTTACAGGTTATAAAAGATAAAGACAAATTTGCATACTTTGTAAAAAAAGACCTGAACTATTTAAAAGAGTTAGCCCTGAAAGGCAAAGTGAGATATTTGAAAAAATATTGCCATTAAAGTATAAGGATAGATACAAATCTGATTATATTGCTTTTGGATTAATTTATCTAATTTCATTATACTCACCATCTATAAACTGACTTAAATCTTTAAGAAAATTATAATCTATTCTTACAAAACCAACTGTTATATCTCCTAAGGAGCTATAAAAACCATTTTTGTCTGCCTTCCTCAGATCACTCCCCATTAAATGAATCCATTTTAATAAATGAACTTCCATAAACCTAAGATGAGCCCTTAATTTTTCTAATACATTTGTTACATCATCTTTATTAAAATCAGATATTATCAATTCATTTAAGGCACTAAGAAACCCAAGCTCGGCAGATATATGATCTTCTGGTTCTTTAAAACTTTCATTAACACCCAAGCCATATTGAGCATAAAATTCCATTACTTCGTCTCTTTGATCTTGCATTACAAGTTTACTTGGAGATAGATAAACGGATTCAAATGGGTGCACATGGGTTGTTATATCATTTGGAGAAACGTTTAAAAACAATATTGTAAAAAGCCTTTCTAATTCATCAATAGCATCAGAGTCAAAATTAACTTCTTTTAAATATTTTGAAAGAGTTTCAACTCCCTTTATAAAAATTTCATCATCCGTCTCTGTTGCAAGTTTCTCAAAATAAGGACATATTTCCTTTAAATCCTCTAAATAATTCCCATTTACTTCTTCAATAAAAGCTCTTGATAAAAAATTATATATGTTACTTCTAAATTTAATAATTTCTTTTATATTATTTCTATCTATTTCTTTACACTTCTCTTTTTCCTTCATTTCATTTCTCCTAATATTATTCATTAATCTAAAATCTTCTTTCTCTCTTTTTAAAAATAATATTAGGTCCTGTTTTAACATTTAATTTAGGAACCTCATCACTCGCAAAATTCTCAACACTTTCTACAGCCTCTGGGTATTGGCTTTCTAATTCTTCCATCGGTCCTGCATCTAAAGCTCTATTCATGCAAGCTGCAACACAAGCTGGTTTTAAACCTTCTCTTATTCTATCTACACACAATGTACATTTTGTCATTTTTGGCCTTTTTGGATCAGTCTGTGCAAAATTCATATAATTTGGATCATAATATTGTGGAGCCTTCCATGGACAGGCCATTTGACAGCTCCCACATGAAATACAATTACTGTTATCAACCAGAACAATGCCATATTCAGGTTCTTTATAAATTATCTGCATAGGACAGGCCTTGATACATGCTGGCTCATTACAATGATTACAGGCCACTGATAGATATAAAACATCCACCATTGGAGGGATTTCTGCTGAACCATATTCATCTACACTAACCCTTCTCCAATCTTCCTTCATATAGTATTTTTTAGATTCACTATAATTAGTCATTCCTGAAGTTGGATCAATATATATTTTTATATCATCATAGCTATTTAATTTAACTTCATAATTATGATCTTCCCACCAACCTTTTTGAGGATCAAAATTATCTACATTTACTAACAAATCACCTTTTTTATCATCATTCCAGGCTTTACAAGCAAGTACACAAGCTTTACACCCAATACATCTTGTTTGATTATAATAAAATCCCCACTGATTCATACTTTTCTCCTTTATTTATCACCAGGAAATATTTTACTTATTTCTACTAAATGACCATTCCAAGAGTTATCAAAGCTAGAAAAAGCACCTAATGCAGGATCTTTAAAACCGACGTCTATATCATGCATCAATGTATTTGGTGCACCACCAACATCGACTGGCACTTCCTTACGCACTACATCATATTTTCCGAATCTATCCTCTGATTTACCCTTAGAATTATAATCTTTCCATGCAATAGTGTATATTTCTGCTAAACTTGGCCTATACCATTCACCATCAGCAATGCGACATGTTCCTTTTATGATTCTTTTTGTTACATTGGCTTTTACTTTAACACATCCCCAATCATTATAAACATATACAACATCATCTTGCTTGATACCTCTCTGTGTAGCATCAATTTCATTAATATCAACAATCCCTGGAAACTGATCTTTAAGTATGGCTACATTATCATACACTGAATGAGCTCTTCTCCTGTGATGTGCAGTGACTAACTGGAGTGAATATGATAGCCCCTTTAATCCTATATATTTACCTTCATGAATTTGTTCATATCCATAAACTGGTTCTACATACATTGGCTTTGGCGGATACAAACTTCTATAATAGCCACCATCCCTTTTTTTATATTTTTCACCTAAATCTTTATCCCTATAATAATAATAAGGTGAAATAAAATTTATCTTTCCAGTATCTGTAGGAAACACTCCACTTGTTGCATATTGACTTACACCAATAACAGATTTATCTCTTGGTACATTTAATTGAAAAATACCTTTTTTGCGAAATGTTTCAAAATCAGGTAAAGTGGCAGATGGATCTACATTTTGTAAATAATGAGGATTAATTTTAGCCCCTTCCCATTGAGCTTTCATAATATCAAGTTCTGTTTTCTTATCTCTCTCGCTATAGTATTTACCATAATTTATACCAAGTCTTTTTAAAACTTCTGATTTTATATCATCGGCCATCTTAGATTCATACATAGGATTAATTGCTTTATCCATCATATATTGAACCATATTTTTAGATTCAAATCTATACTCCTCATGATGTGTTGTTTGTGGCAATACCATATCTGCAAACATCAGGCTTGACGTCATAAAATGGTCCATACCATAAATATGTTTCACTCTATCTGTTTGAGTTAAGGCATAAACTAATTTACCTATTGGACCTCCCCTCTGATTTAAACGATTACCATCCCATGCAATCATTTCAATTCTTAATCGCCCATCCCTACCATTTGCATCATCCCTGGTTTCCTTAAATTCACCTAAATCCAAAGGAACGCCATTTTTATCACAAAATAAAGACAAAGCATCGGCTCTCAATTGTTCGGGACTTCTCCAATCTAAACCCGTAAGAATAACATCTGCTAATTTATTAGCCGAAAAATAAAATGTTCCATACTGCCTGGCATCAGTTAATGGAATAGCTTGCCCTAAAATAACAGCAGGATTGTATGAGTTATCCTCAGCGTAACCTGGTCCACCACCTGTTAATGCTGTTTGACCAGCCATAGCAGCAAGAGCAATTAATATCATCCCATGATGAATACCTACGTTACTTCTCATTGTTCCCCATCCACCATATAAACAAGAAGGTTTTGTTTCAAAATAAGCTAAGGCAAGTTTTACTATAATGTCCTGTGGAACACCAGACAAATCAGATGCCCATTTAATCACACCATCAACATCTTTTGAATATCCCTTGCTTCTTACATAGTTGAATAATTCTTCTTCTAAATAGTACTGAAATGTCATTTCTTCAGGAACAACAATTTCTTGCCCACTAAAAGTGCCACCTGTAAGTGGATTCTTCAAAGTTGACAGACTTTTAATTTTATTCTGATCCCTATAAAAGCCAAAGGAATATTTTTTTAAAAATATTTCATCTACTATACTCTTTTTTCTATGCCAAACATATGAAGCCATTGCAATAAATACAGCAGGATCACTCTGAGGTCTTACCAAAATATAAGGGGGTAATCCATATTCAGTATACCCCGAAGATAAATTAACAGCTGCATCTGTTAGTCTTGTGTCCATTATTACTATGGGTATACCCATCTCTTTAGCTTTAGTAAAATACCAGTAATTTGGATATTGATGACTAAAAGAAACAGTCTGATCGCACCCATTACTTAAAACAAATTTTGAGTTTAATATATCAACCATTGAATTAGCATTAGTTGCATGACCTATTGAACCATACTTTGCCTGCATAAAATTATCATATGAAGGTGCACCTGCTGGAGTTAGGAAGGGACCAAAAAAACCAAAAAAACCTGGATTATTCACACCAGTTCCAGAACCTATAGCAGGAATATAACCTAATTTATCCTGTCTTTGCACTGTTTCATCATACCACTCTGCCAATGTATCAAAAGCCGTTTCCCAACTAGCACGTTTAAAACCAGACAAATCTCCTCTTTTTTTAGTCTGAATTAAAGGATATTTTAATCTATCAGGCTGATAAGTTCTTTTAATCTGTGCATAACCTTTAGGACAGGCTCTAAATTGTGGTTTATCTATTGATTCATCATGTAATTCAGAGCCTTCTCTTGGTATGTCCCCTGCTGAAGTGATTTTCAAAATACGACCATTTTTTACAAATAATTTAAATTGACAGCGTCCACCACAATTATAAGGATGACTCGACATAATTACTTTCATCTCTTTATCAAAAATGAGATTATCCTGAGGAACAACTACTTGGCTGTTTTTATAATATCCCCCAATTCCACTATGTACCTTTCTATTATAAGTCAATGCTGTTGTGCTAAGTATCCCTGCCCATTGTAAAAATTTGCGTCTGGATATCCCTTGCTTCTTAAATCCTCTCTTTTTATTAAAACTCATATTCCCTCCTTTAACTTTATATTAACTTTAAAAAGACAATAAATTATGACGTGCTAAAATCTTCTTTCTCTCTTTTTAAAAATAATATTGGGTCCTGTTTTGATATTTAAATCAGGAACCTCATCGCTAGCAAAATTCTCAACACTTTCTACAGCCTCTGGGTATTGGCTTTCTAATTCTTCCATTGGCCCAGCATCTAAAGCTCTGACAATGCAAGCTGCAACACAAGCTGGTTTTAAACCTTCTCTTATTCTATCTATACACAATGTACACTTTGTCATTTTTGGCCTTTTTGGATCAGTTTGTGCAAAATTCATATAATTTGGATCGTAATATTGTGGAGCCTTCCATGGACAGACCATTTGACAGCTTCCGCATGAAATACAACTACTGTTATCAACTAGAACAATGCCATATTCAGGTTCTTTATAAATTATCTGCATAGGGCAGGCCTTGATACATGCTGGTTCGTTACAATGATTACAGGCCACAGAGAGGAAAAGCACGTCAATGTTTGGCACTTCATTACCATATTCTTCAGATGAAATTCTTCTCCAATCTTCTTTCATATAGTATTTTCTAAATTCTGCATAATTTTGCTCATTAGTTGGCAATTCGTACATATTAGGTTCATCATATTTGCCAGTTTCTAGCCAGTTTAAAACTGCATTTGTTGTTTCATCACCCCTTTTATCATCATTCCAGGCTTTACATGCTTGCATGCAGGCCTTGCAACCGACACATCTTGTTTGATCATAATAAAAACCCCATTGTGTCATTATTTACCTCTTATTATAAAATTTTATGGTTTATATTTACTGATTTCACACAAATTACCTCCAGCCACCATACCAGTACCCATACCAAATGCGCACAATGGATCAGAAGAACCACTATTCCAATCAGGAGTAATTGAATTAGGATTTCCTCCTATATCAATGGGTACCAAATGTTTTTCAGGAATACCATCTCCATCAATATCAATATAGGCTTCAAAACTCTCTGATGAACTTGGCCTATACCAGGTTCCTTCTTCAATAAGAATAACGCCATCCATAACTCTTTTTGTAATTTCCGCAGGCAACTTTATACATCCCCAATCATTATAGACATAAACAATATCTCCATCTTTTATATTACGATCTGCCGCATCTTTAGGATTTAACTTCACTGTATGTGGCAATTTATCTTTAAGAGCAGCAACATTATCAAAAGTAGAGTGTGCTCTTTGAGGTGCTCTTGGTGTCATAAATTGAAGTGTATATGATCTACTACTATAAGGGCTTACCCATTTACCATGGCCATCTAAAATATCTTCATATCCCCAACGAGGCCTTACATAACTTGCTGTGTAGACCTGAAGTGGAGCTCTTTTTCTTTTTGCTAAAAAAGGAGAATAGAAATTAATTTTACCTGTGTCAGTGAAATATCGTCCTGGTTTAAAGGATGATAAACCTACCAAAACCTTATCTAATGGAATAGGAAATTGAAAATTGCCTGTTTTTAATATTTCTTCATATAATGGCAATTTAGTATTAGGATTTATTTTTTTGTAATCATCACTTATTTTTGCATTTTCCCACTGCCATTTAGTTACTTCTTCATCAGATTTAAAACCTTTTAGCCCAAAATCAATTCCTAATTTTTTTGCAATTTCAGAATCAATTTCATAATCCTTCCTACAATCATATAGAGGCTCAATTGCTTTGTTTACAACAAACACGTCTGAGACATATTGTTTATGTAAATAACATTCTTCAAAATTTGTAACAACAGGGCAGATAATATCTGAATAAGCTGCCGTCGGTGTCATGAATCTTTCATAACTAACTGAATATTTTAATTTTTTCCAAGCTAGTATATTTTTAGTTATATTTTGAAGCTGATTTAACTGATTACCACAACCAGCACCTCTATAATACATTTCAACAGAGACTTTAGCATCTTTGCCTAGATCAATACCTGTTTGTAATTTTACATCATCCCTAAATTGGTTTGCTGTTCTATCATCTCTACCTGTAAGTATGACATTTGCAAACTGATACCCAGATACCATAATTGGCTTTGCTGTGTTTGCAGAAACTTCGGAAGATAATGGACCAAGTTGTGGAGAAGGCCATGAAACAAAATCCCCATCATTTAATCTCATCTCACCATGGCCACCACCTCTTAATATGGCATTTCCTGTCATTGCAGAAATGCAAATAGTAAGCCAACAAAAATACATACCATTATCTGTTCTCTGGGCACCACCACCATAGGTCGTATGTATACAGGCAGGTTTAATGGTAGCATACTTTATTGCTAAACTTTCTATAGTGCTTGCTGGAACAGTTGTTAAAAATTCAGCCCACTTTAAAACACCTTCATACCCACCGCAATTTAATTGTAAACTATCAAGATATTCAACAAAGGATGCCCCTTCAGGGACTTTAAATTCCTGACCATAGTATGGTTGTTGTGTTATTAAATCTATAGCAGGTGATTGGCTTATAACTCTGTCATTTTTATAAAAGCCAAAACAATACTTATCTATAAAATTCTTATCATGCAGGTTTTTTCTATATATCACATTAGCCATAGCTGCAAGCATTGCTGCATCTGTACCAGGTTTTACTGCAACCCAAGCTGGAATATCATCGAGCCCCGTACTCATTGCAATTGCCGATCCAGATAAGCGTGGATCAATAGTAATAATTGGGATTCCCTTTTCTTTTGCTTTTGTCATATAAAAAGCAAATTGTGGCCTAGTTGTCTGATGATCACATCCCCAATTAATTATAAATTTTGAATTTAGAATATCTATTGCAGGATTTCCAGCAGCTCCAAATAAAGATGATTGTGTTAACGCAATAAAAACTGCATCTTCTCTATTACCACTTGAAGTATTACCATAACCCGTAATGTAGCTACCCAAATATGAAGGCAATAATTGCGCCCTCCAGGCAGCAACTCCATGGGGTTGATTTACTAATATGGGTAAATAACCTAATTCTTTTTGTCTATCTCGCATTTCTCCAAGCCAGTTGGCAACTATATCTGTAGCTTCATCCCATGAAATCTTTTTAAAACCTCTTAAATCCCCTCTTTCTTTTGTTTGTATTAAAGGATATTTTAATCTGTCAGGAGCATAGACTCTTTTTATTTCAGTAATTCCTTTTAAACATGGTCGTCTTTGAATTGGCGAAATCGATTCGTCAGCTTCTTTAGAATTTTCTCGAAGGATATCTCCTGCAGAAGTAAGCTTTATTGCTCTATCATTCTTAATATGGATTTTATATAAACATGCTCCTCCACAATGCATTGGGTGAAGCGAGGACACAACTTTCATTTCCTCGTCAAAAATGAGATTATCCTGAGGAACAACTACTTGGCTGTTTTTATAATATCCCCCAATTCCACTATGTACCTTTCTATTATAAGTCAATGCTGTTGTGCTAAGTATCCCTGCCCATTGTAAAAATTTACGTCTGGATATTTTTTGCTTCTTTTTTTCATTCTTATTGGGGTTCACTTATCCTCCTCAAAATTTATATTATTTATTATAAAATAAATAGAATCCCAAATTATATAAACTTATAACTTCTCTAATAAAAAATAATTTACTATATAATATATTATGTTTTAGATTTCAAGACGAAATTTAAAACATAATTATAATTGTTATTAATTTTACAAAATAATATAAACAAAGTAATATAATCTTTTCTTTTACTATACATAAGAAAATTAATTACAAAAATTTATATAATACTTTTTCTCTTGTTGATCACTATTATTATATATTATATTACAATTTTTATTATACTTGATAAATTATGTAGTATGTTTAATAAATTTTTGATTTTACTGTTAACAGATTTATCAGATTTAAAAAATCCTTTTGATATTCAGCTATAAAAGTTTTAAGTTCTCCTGAGAAAGGATCTATAAATTCAAGAGAATAAGCGTGTAATGCCTGCCTCTCAATTGGAAAATCAAGAGAACCTTTCACGCTATATACTTTATCTCCAACGACAGGGTGTCCTGCATATTTCATATGTACTCGTATTTGATGAGTCCTACCAGTTTTTAATTCAATCTCAGCTAAAAATGCTCCCTTATATCTTTTCCTTACTTTAACTTCACTAATTGCTTCTTTACCATTTGTTACCACAGCCATTAATTTACGCAATTTTGGATGCCTTGCTATAGGAGCATTTATTACAAAAAAATCGTCTTTTGGCTCTCCAAAACAAATTGCATGATATATTTTTTTAATCAATCTGCTTTTAAATAATGCTGCCAACTTATCTTTTGCCAAGGCATCTTTTGCTACAACCATAACTCCTGAAGTATCTTTATCAAGCCTATGGATGATGCCAGGTCTTATATCTTCTGATGAAAAACCTTGACTCAATTTGCCTAACAGTGCATTAACCAGTGTATTATCATAATTTCCATAAGCAGGATGTACAACCAAACCAGAGGTCTTATTAATCACAAAGTATCTACTATTCTCAAAAATGATATTCACTTCAATCGGCTGCGATTTTAACTCAAAAGCCTTTTCCTCAGGTATTTTTACATAAATATTGTCATCTAACTTGACATGATAAGAAGGTTTTATACTGTTATTTACATCACATAAACTCACCTGTTTACTTTCAATAAGAAACTTACAATATTGTCTAGATCTACCAAGCTTTTTGCTTAAATACACGTCAACTCTTTCACCAATATCATCAAAAAGCACTTTAAAGTAATATTCCATATTGTATATTTCAACTATAAATAATTTCTTGTTGACATATAATAGTTTTACTGTTATTTTTTTGCAACCTTGCAGATAAGTTATAATTTCTGCTTTAACCATAAGGGGGTCATTATGAGGTTATATGAAATTGTTTTTGTCGTTAAACCTGATATAGCAGGTGAGGATTTAGAGAAAATCTATAGAAATGTCATTGAATATCTGGAAAAAAATAATTGTCAGATTTTAAAAGAAGAAAATTGGGGTAAAAGAAAGTTGGCCTATGAAATTAACAAGTATAAAGAAGGCCAATATTATTATATTAAATACTCTTCTAGCAATTATGATCTTCCAAAGGAGCTTGAAAGATCATTTAACTTAAACGAAAATATATTGAGGTATATTTCTGTTAAACTAGATAGTAAAAAAGCTGTAAAATCAGATAAACATGAAGGTGCCGCTGCAACTACAAACTCTAGCACAGCTGAAAAAAAAGAAATATCATCTAAGGTTACTGAAGAGACAAAAGCAGAGCTTGAGAGATAATTATGGGTTTTTTTAATAAAGTAATATTATTGGGAAATGTAACAAGAAATCCAGAAATACGTTATATCCCTGGATCTAATACACCTGTTGCAAGATTTGGACTGGCAATCAACAGAAGGTATAGACAAAATAATGAACAAAAAGAAGAAACCTGTTTTATTGATATAGTTGCTTTTGCTAAATTAGCTGAATTTGCAGGAGAATTTGTCACCAAAGGCATTTCCATTTTAATTGAAGGAAGACTAACCTATAGAACTTGGGAACAAGATGGCATGAAAAGAGGTAAACATGAAGTTGTTGCTGAAAATCTTCAATTGGTTTGGAAAAAAGAAAATTCAAAAGATAATATTGAAGATCAATTAGATAATAATGGTATAACTGAAGAAGATATTCCATTCTAATCAAATATTTGGAGGACCCATGGAAATAAGAAAGCCCTTTCCGAAGAAGAAAGATTGCAAAATATGTAGAGATCGATTGGAAATCGATTACAAAGATATTGACTTTTTAAAAGGATATATATCTGAAAGAGGAAAGATTTTACCAAGAAGAATAACAGGTGCCTGTGCAAAGCATCAAAGGAAATTAGCTCAAGAAATTAAAAAAGCTCGCATTATAGCTTTGTTACCCTTTACACTTACTAAATAAGCTAATTATTAACAATTAATACTTCTACATATGAAGAAGTACAATGTATACCCCTTATTAAGTTATACATTATTTCTTTCAGCTTTCTTTATACCTTTAGTTGGCTTTATTGGTAGCTTCTTTTCTGGCCACTATCTATTAAAGTATACAACTCACAAGAACAATAGACTAACACTCACATATATAATATTATTTATAATAACATATATGATATTCTATATGTATCATACAGCCTACATCCTTATAATACTATATCCTTCTCTTTTATTTTATTTATACAATAAACCAACTGACAAAAAAATCGTCATCCAAAAAAATGGATTGAATCCAATAGCCATCTCCTTCATGCCAATATTAATATTGGCATTAATATTATTATATTTATATAATTTTGATTCCATACTATTAGAAGAACTCAAAACTGCCACAGATAAAATAAAAGAATATATTACTTATAAAGATTTGCATAATAACTTCGTAATAAGTGATACCAACCTCAAAAAAATAATTAATCTAGTACCATCCTTTATTTCCATCTACACAATATTAATAAACTATATAACAATAAAATTATTTGTTAGAACTAAACGTTATCAATATTATTTCAAAATACCAGATTATTATTTACCAGTCTTTGTAATTACAGGTTTTTTAATCTTATCACATAATAATATCCTAAAATTTATTGGAATAAACAGTCTTGTTATTTTTGGAACTCTATTTTTCCTTCAAGGAATTGACATCCTTAATTATTCATTAAATAAATTTTTAAAGGAAAAACCTTTTATCAAAACTCTAATATATGTTATTATATTTTCACAATTACCATGTCTTATATTTTTTACAATAATTGGCATATTTGATAACTGGTTTAATTTTATGAAATATATTAACGTAAAAAAATCATGAAAACATCTATAGAAAAAAAATGGACCTCCCTTAGATTTTCACTAATACTTGCTACTGTCCTTGCAATATTTAAACTCATTATTGGAATACTCATCAATTCACTAGCTATACTGAGCTCTTCAATTGATAATTTCATGGACATAGTTAATTCCTTTTTTAATTTAATGGCTCTCAAGAAATCAGAGGAACCTCCAGATATCAATCATAGATATGGTCATACCAAGTTTGAGCCTTTGGCAGCTTATACTCAATCATTAATTCTGATAGCCATATCTATTTATATCTTTTATCAAGCAATACTAAAAATGTATCACCATGATATTGTAAAGGATGTAAACATAGGATTAACCATAATGTTAATTTCCATAATCACAACATTCACACTTACTTTCTACCTTGATAAAAAGGCAAAAAAATATAATTCAAATCTAATCAAGGCAGAATCACTCCATTACAAAACCGATTTATACACTAACACGGGCATTATCATCTCACTCATTGTGATCAAATATTGGAATTTATATATTCTAGATCCTATAATTTCTATGTTGATATCTATATATATATTCTATGAAGCCATTCAATTAACTTTTGAAAGTGGCAAGGAGTTAACAGATACAGAAGTTTCTGATGAAGTTAGAAGTGACATAGAAAATATCATCAATAAGTTTGATAATGCCATTGTGAATTACCACAATTTAAGGACAAGAAAGGCAGGTAATAAACTTTTTATAGATATGCATGTAACTATATGTAATAATACCACATTAGAGAAAGCACATGACATAGTAGATAAAATAGAAGATTCAATAAAACAAAGACATAACAATGTTGATGTAACAATACATATAGAACCAACAGATAAAAAAGTTAAAGGAGGCAATAAAGAAAATGAATAATTTAGAGAATTTAATATCTAATAGGCTTGGAGGACATACCTTTGGTAAAGAAGAAAAAATATATAAATTTGAAAAAATAAAAAGAGCTAAAAGACAAGCCATTAATGAAAACCCCAGTATAAAGTTAATTGACTTGGGTATAGGAGAACCTGATGATAGAGCAAATGATAACATAATTGACGTGTTATTTAATGAAGCTAAATTAAAAGAAAATAGATTTTATGCTGATAATGGTATCCAAGAATTTAAAGATGCAGCAGCAGAATATATGAAAAGGAGGTTCAACACTGCTTTAGATGCTAGTAGCGAAATAAATCATGCCATTGGAGCAAAATCAGCTTTATCTATTATTCCCTTTGTTTTCATCAATTCTGGAGATTATACTATTACTACAGTCCCTGGATATCCCGTAATTTCTACAATTACTGAGTACTTAGGGGGTAAAACCTTTAAACTTCCTCTATTAAAGCAAAACAATTTCTTACCAGATTTGGGAACAATACCTAACGACATATTGAAAAAGACTAAAATTCTCTATTTAAACTATCCTAACAACCCAACAGGAGCAATAGCACCAAAATCTTTTTTTAAAGATGTTTTAAATTTTGCAAAAAAAAATAATATTTTTATTGTTCACGATGCTGCATATATAGAACTTGTATATAAGGATAAACAGGAATCTTTCCTTTCTATAGAAGGAGCAAAGGAACATGTAATGGAGGTCCATTCGCTATCTAAATCCTTCAATATGACCGGCTGGAGAATCGCATTTATTTGTAGCAATAGTTATATAGTTAAGGCCTTTGCCACTATTAAAGACAACATGGATTCAGGTCAATTTATACCAATTCAGAAGGCAGGAGCTTATGCTTTGAGGCATTGTGAATTTATAGAAGAAATTAAAAAGAAATATAAAAGGAGATTAAACAGATTAACTGAAATTTTGAGAAATATAGGTTTTTTTGTTAATGAACCAATGGGAACATTTTATCTTTATTTTGAAGCACCAAAGGGTATAAAAAATGGACCTACTTTTGATAATGCTGAAAGTTTCTGTGAATACCTTATAAGAGAAAAAATGATTTCATCTGTTCCTTGGGATGATGCTGGTTCATTTATCAGATTCTGTGCGGCCTTCGAAGCAAGAGATATAGACGAGGAAAATGCTATATTAAATGAGATTGAAAAAAGATTGAGCTCAAATATATATGTATTTTAAATGAATATTATTTTTTTTGGTACCCCAGAAATTGCCTTACCTATATTATCAACATTACATGAACATTACAGTGTTACACTAATAGTTTGTAAACCAGATAAACCCCAGAACAGAGGTCAAAAGATTATATACCCACCTACAAAAGCATTTGCTTTAAAATACAATATACCCTACTATCAACCTAGTAAACTAAAAAACAATGAAGATGCATATCAATTACTCAAAAAAATTAATCCTGATTATTTAATAACTGTAGCCTATGGACTAATATTACCAGAGGCTATTTTAAAACTCCCAAAAAAAGCTCCAATAAATGTACATTTTTCACTGCTCCCCAAATACAGAGGAGCTGCTCCCGTTAATTGGGCCATAATAAATGGGGAAAAATATACAGGAGTAACTACAATGCTTATGAATAACTCTTTAGATGGTGGAGATATCCTATTGCAGAGTTCAATGTTAATTGAAAAAAAAACAGCTCCTGAGGTATGTAATGAACTAGCTTTTCTAGGAGCTGAACTAACTATAAAAACTATAGATAAATTTTCTTGTATTAAGGCAAAAAAACAAAATGAAAAAAAAGCAAGCTACGCACCAATTTTAAAGAAAGAAGATGGCTTAATTGATTGGAATAAAAATGCCATCCTAATTGAAAGGATGATAAGAGGTCTACTAAATTGGCCCACAGCGTATACTTATTTGCATAATAGGTTAATAAAATTTTATGAAGCTTCTGCAGTAAATGATATTGGAGTAGATAAGAAAAATCAAAAACCTGGGAAAATTGTTAAAATTAACAAAGATTCTTTCTATGTAGCAACTGGAATGGGTCTACTAGAAGTGCTTAAACTTCAAATTGAAGGTAAAAGAATATTAACTTCCGCTGAATTCTTAAGAGGAAACAAGCTGCGAGAAGGTGATTGTTTTTCTTCAAAATATCTTGATTAATCGATCTAAATTGTTATATTACTTTATACTAAATAATATTTATACTAAATAGCAGAGGTGTAATATAATGGGAATTAACTCTTTTAAAACTGTAATATTTTTAACATTATTAACAATATTATTCATATTTATTGGTGGCTTAATAGGTGGAAAAGAAGGTATGACAGTAGCGTTTATATTTGCGATATTAATGAACTTTTTCTCCTATTGGTTCTCAGATAAAATCGTTTTAAAAATGTATAGAGCAAAAGAAATTAATGAAACAGAAAACCCCACTCTTTTTAGAATTGTAAGAAGGCTTATTACAAGAGCCAACATACCAATGCCGAAAGTTTATATTATAAACACCCCCACACCCAATGCTTTTGCCACTGGAAGGAATCCACAACATGCAGCTGTTGCAGTAACAACAGGAATTATGCAGTTATTAGATGAAAAAGAACTTGAAGGTGTCCTTGGACATGAGTTAGCTCATGTTAAAAACAGAGACATTTTGATAGGAACCATTGCAGCAACAATTGCAGGAGCAATCATGATGTTAGCTAACATGGCTAAATGGTCTATGTTTTTTGGTGGATTAAACAGTAATGATAGTGATAACAGAAATCCTGCTGGCCTGATTGTGATGTTAGTAGTCGCTATTTTGGCCCCTATTGCAGCTATGCTTGTACAAATGGCTATTTCGAGATCGAGAGAATATATAGCCGATGAAAAGGGTGCAAAATATTGTGGTGATCCTTTAGCTCTGGCTTCTGCCCTCAGAAAAATTTCATATGGTGCAGAGAAAATACCTATGCAAACAAACCCGGCAACAGCTCACATGTTTATTATAAACCCCCTGAAGGGACAGAGTGTTGCGAATCTATTTTCAACGCACCCACCTGTTGAAGAACGCATTAAAAGGCTGGAAAATTTAGCAAGAACATATTAAACTTTACCATTATTTAATAAACTTGCTTATATTCATTTGCAATTAAACAGAGAAGGAGTGTATGTTTGCCTTATATTTATTGTTGATAGGGGCTCGTATTGATAAGTTTTATAGTTTTAGGTATAAACCATGTAATGACATATCCCTTTTGGACTGCAATCAAATAACTAAAAAGTCATATTCCCTTTATATTCATATTCCTTTTTGTGAAAACCTATGTGAGTTTTGTTTTTTTCATAAGTTTCCATATAATGAAATTAATATCAAAAAATATTATAAATCTCTAATAGCCGAAATCGATTTGATTTCTAAAAAAAATATACAAATAAATAATATTTATATAGGTGGTGGAACACCAACAATATATCTTCCTGGGTTAACCGATTTATTTGAAAAAATAAATCTATCATTTGATGTAAAAAGTATATCAGTAGAAACAGATCCATATCATATTAATCAACAAACTTTAAATGCTTTAAAATCAGCTAAAGTGAACAGATTGTCCATAGGTATTCAATCCTTTAATGAAGCAGTGTTGAATAAGGCAGGCAGAGTAAACAAAAGGAAGTATGAAGAAATAAAGGAAAATATAATAAATGCAAGAAATCTTTTTGAAACCGTAAATGTTGATCTAATTTTTAATTTTAAAAAGCAAAATATTAACCATATTGACTATGATATAAAGAACATATTAGAATTATGTCCACATCAGATAACTTATTATCCAATTATGGAACATAATAAAGGATTGTTAGATGATATTTTTAGCTTATCAAAAGAAAGGGAAATGTATTTCTATATAATTAAGAACATGCAGAAATATTATTATATGAATTCAGTATGGTCTTTTGCTTCAAAAGAAAACATCTATGATGAATATTTAGTTAATAATCCAGAATTTTTATGTGCTGGTTGTGGATCTTTTGGCTATTACAACGGATTTCTTTATGCAAACTCCTTTAATCTCGATAACTATATCAATAGAATTAGTAAAGGTATCCTACCTATAGTTGCATATAAAAGACTAAATTCTTTAGAGAAGATACTCTATCTTTTAACAATTAAATTATATTCACTAAAATTCAATAAATTTGAAATTATAGAAAATTTAGATAATAGAAATAAGAAAATATATAAATCAATTGTGAAATATTTAACATTATCTAAGATTATTAATACAGACAACAAGTATATCCAATTAACTAAAGAAGGTTTATACTACTGGCTAAACATAATGAAGCATTTTTATATAAATGTACATTCTATGAGAGAATTCTGTAACTCTAGGAAATTATAAAAATTATATAATGTAATTATTGGCACCTTAATAAATCAATAGCTCTTTTATAATCCTTTGAAGAAAAAATATAACTACCAGCAACGACAACGTTACATCCTGCTTTAATTATATCGAGAACATTATTTTTGGTAATTCCTCCATCAACTTCTATATATATTTCTCTTCCTGCTTCAATAATTAGGGTCCTCAGTTTTTCAATCTTTTTAATTGTATGATTTATAAAAGTTTGGCCCCCAAAACCTGGGTTAACACTCATTACCAATACCAAATCAACGTTGTAAATTATATCTTCTAGTAAATAAACTGGAGTAGATGGATTAATGGATACACCGGCTGAGACCCCAGCCCTTCTAATATAATCTATACAACCATGTAAATGTGCTGTTGCCTCATAATGCACAGTTAAAACATTTGCACCAGCATCAATAAATGCATCAATATATTTTTCTGGATTATTTATCATTAGATGTACATCAAAAGGTTTTTGTGTAAAACTTCTTATATGTTT
>DHGE01000119.1:0-6009 GCA_002402635.1 Deferribacterales bacterium UBA4806 | reverse complement strand
GGCACTCAATATTGAGGGAGCTATAATAATGTTATTCATAACATATTATTATGAACTTTAATCGTTTACTAATCAACAAAAAATATAATATTAATTATCATGATAAACTGGCATTACCTATCAGTAGAAGAGATAGTAAAAATACTTAAAACAGACATAACACATGGTTTAAAATATTCGCAGGTTAAGAAAAGACTTCATACCTTTGGTCAGAATGTTATCACAAAAGACAAAGGGCATAACTTTTTATATATACTTTCGAAACAATTTACCAATCTTATGTCATTAATTCTACTTATAGCTTTTCTACTTTCACTTATATTGAAGGAATATTATGAAGCAACCGCAATCATATGTATACTATTTTTAAATAGTATTCTTTCTTTCATTATTGAATACAAGGCTGAAAAAACGATTAAAGAACTCTCTAAATATACAAAGATAAAAGTTAAGGTTATTAGAGAAGGAAAAACAGAGGAAACCCTTGCAGACAATCTAGTTATAGGAGATTTAATTTTAATATCAGCTGGAGATGTTATTCCAGCTGATTGCAGAATAATTAGTTCTAATGATATTGGAATCTCTGAAGCCCCACTAACAGGTGAGTCTATAACGATAGAGAAGAAGGCTACTATTGTATCAGAGAATACAGACATATTTAATAGAATTAATATGCTTTATATGGGCACATACGTTATTAGAGGCAATGGCAAAGCAATTGTAGTTGCTACAGGAGAGAACACTGAACTAGGAAAAATTGCAAAATTAGTAACCAAAACAAAAAAAATTAAAAATCCATTAGAATTAAAAATTACTGAACTAACAAAGTTTCTAACATTCTGCGCTATTTTAATAATATTGTCAGTAAGCACTATAGGGTTATTTAGAGGCATTAACTTTGAACATTTAATTATATTTTCACTAAGTTTAGCAGTTGCAGCAATTCCAGAAGGTCTTCCATTAATACTTACAATAACTTTGGGACTGGGCGCAAAAAGAATGTTAGAAAAAAATGCACTCATAAAAAAACTGAGTTCTACCGAAACCTTGGGTACAGTAAATGTAATTTGTACAGATAAAACTGGAACAATTACTGAAGATGTTATGAGTGCTGAGATTGTATATACTCCAGATCTTATTGAACCCGTTACTGTCAACATGATAAGAGATTATGATAGTAACACTATGATTAATTTACAGATTTTACTTATTAATATTGCAAATTCTGTAGGAATAGTGACAGAAGACCAAAATCCTATTGATCCAACAGATCTAGCTCTATTTAATTTCTCTGAATCGTTAAATACTGTTCCTATGAAAAATATAGAGCCCATAATTTTTCAACCCTTTGATTCCACAAGGAAAAAATCCACAGTTATATATAGATTGAAGAATATCAGAGATTATTATGCACTAAACAGCCCTTTTTATAAGAGCTTAAATAGAGGGATATACATAATTTTTAATAAAGGCAGTTATGAAACAATAATAGATAATTGTGAATATGCACTTGAAGGTAACTTAATAAAGCCAATCAGTAGTTCTCTTGCTAAAATTAGAGAATGGCATAATAATATATCATCTCAAGGATATAGAATTATTACATTCTCTTTTAAACTAATTGGCCACTTGGATAAAAATGCAAAACTTTTAAATAGTAGTTTTATATTTTTAGGTTTTATAGGACTTGGTGATAAAATAAGAGATGGGGTTATAGAGGCATTACAAAAAGCATATTCAGCCCATATCCGCACAATTATGATAACTGGCGATCACCCTCTCACAGCTTCTTCTATAGGAAAAAAAATAGGATTAAAAAATGCTGATAAATTCATTACTGGAGATGCTTTAAATAACTTAAATGGATATGAACTAATTGACATAATTAATAATACTAATATCTTTGCGAGGATACTTCCAGAACAAAAACTTTTGATTGTAGAAAAGCTGCAAAAATTAAACAATATAGTAGCAATGACTGGTGATGGAATTAATGATGCACCTGCTCTCAAAAAAGCCGACGTAGGCGTGTCAATGAATATAAAGGGTAATGCAATTTCGAAAGAAAGTGCTGATATAATATTATTAGATGATAATTATTCATCCATTGTGGATGCAATAAAAGAGGGTAGAACAATATTTGATAATATTAAAAAATTTATCACTTTTCTATTAGGGTGCAATCTAGGAGAATTATCTGTAATTTTCTTTACTTCCTTCTTATTTTCACCATTCCCTATTACTGCCTTACAAATATTATGGATTAACCTAATTACTGATGGTCTACCTGCAGTTGCTCTTACTCGAGAAAAACCAGAAATTAATGTAATGGAAAGACCTCCTAATCCTAAAAATTATTCATTCATAAACAAAGCTATCCTATTTAATATAATAACAACAGCTTCTATAATAACAGCTGTAACACTATTCTTCACTTTATATTTAAAAGTTCATAATCCATTAAAATTAAGTACAATTATATTCACAACCTTAACCTTCACTCAACTTGGAGCAATAATGTCAATACGATCAAATGATTTCAATCTAATCAATAATTTTAGAGCTAATACTACCTTAAACATAGCTGTTTTAACTTCAATTCTTCTTCAGGTTGTTATATTATATACACCCCTGTTCCATAAATACTTTAATATTACATTTCTTAATTTAATAGAAATTACATTTTGCCTTACAACTTTTTTTATAACATATTTCTTTATTGAATTAAAAAAATTAATATATAAATTGTTCTGATATGATGAGGAATAAAGCAATTTTTTTCTTTTTTTTCTCGCTCTATATCACAATACAGGCACATAGTGATATAAAAACGGATCTTTCACATAACTTAGAAAAAAAACATAATATCCCCAATGCTTTTACTATCAATATATTAAATAACTACAAATATAAAGATTTTATTATTAAAACTATGGATAAACCTGCTGAAGCTCTCCCTTGGAATAAGTATAAAAAAATATTTTTAAATAAAAACAAAATTAATGACGGTATTACTTTCTTTAAAAACAACAGATATGATGTAATGGAAGTTGCTAACAAGTTTAATTTTCCTCCAGAAATACTCGTATCAATTTTAGGAGTTGAGTCAAATTATGGGAAATATAATTTTTCTATTAGGGCAGTTGATGCTCTATGTACACTTGCTTTTCACTATGAACGAAGGGCAAAATTTTTTTTAAATGAATTAGAACACTTTATTGTATATTCATTCAATAATAAAATTAACCCTAATACGATTATGAGTTCATATGCTGGAGCTATAGGACTTCCACAATTTATGCCCAGTTCTATAATTAAATATGGCTATGACTATGATGGAGATAGTGTTGTTGATTTAATTAATTCAAAAAAAGATGCATTAGCAAGTATAGCTAATTATCTCACAAAAAAAGGTTGGCAGAATAATATGCCTGTAGCTGTTTCTATAAAACTATCTGAAAAGAACGTTGATAATATACTAAATAAAACATTCACAGTGGATACCTTAAAAAGTAAAAACATCACATTTACTACACCAATTAGTGCTAATTTAAGTTGTAAAATAGTGCAGATAGATAGAGATGAAAATGAATATGATTATTGGGCAACATTTAATAATTATAGTGTATTAAAAAGTTACAATCCCTCTAATAAATATGCACTAGCTGTATACTTATTAGCAAAAGAGATTAGAAAATCTTTTTAAGGAGCCTTTTATGATGCGTGATGAATTACTCAAAGTAAAAAAGGAAATTACACAGCTAAAAGATAATTATGAATACTTACCAATAGATGATAGAGAAAAACTGAAGGATCTTGAACTTTTAGAAAGTCTACTTAAATCAAAATTGAACAATGATGATTTGCACTTTGTTGATGAAGAATTCTCAAAATGGTTAAAAGAGTATATTGATTTGAATACGAAAATTATTATAAAACCTGGTGAGGATTGTTAGCATTAGTAATGTACTTGTGTTAAATATAGCCCATGTGGAGGAGCAGTATATACATTTTTGTCTAGATCTTCCAGAGCTTTTTTACTAATACTACACATTATAGCAGTTCCAACTATGTTTCTTGCCATCCTTCTCATAAAACCATTCGCTGTTATTTTTATTGTAAGATAATCTTTGTCATTAACCAGTTCTATATTATATATTTTCCTTATTGTGGTAAAATATACTATTGAATTTTTACAATATCTTTTAAAATCTCTTTCACCTTCAAAATATTTTAAATACCCTTTTAATATATCAAGATCCAATTTTCTTCTAACCCACCAAGCTCTATTAGCACAAAAAACAGACCTAATGTCTTTATTAAAAATTCTGTAGGAATAAGTTTTCATCTTTGCGGATTTTCTTGCGTGAAAAGTAATAGGGACATCTACTACAGATGTTACAACAATATCCTTGGGTAACAATGAATTAATTCCTGCCATTAGTTGTTTACATTCTATATTCCTATCACTAATAAAGTTAAATACTTGTTCTTCAGCATGAACCCTGGCATCTGTTCTACCTGCTCCATATATTAGTATTCTTTGCTTATATATCTTGCTTAGCACTCTAGTAATCTCACCCTGCACAGTTCTTACGCCATTTTGTATTTGCCACCCTGAAAAAAATGTGCCATCATATTCAACTGTACATTTTTTATTAAACATACACAAACCTAATAATAGTATTAATAATTAATTTAAATTTAATAATTTGTTGATTTAGTAAACATAACAAAATGTTTTTATATTAAATTTTATAAAGAAGGCTCAGCAATTTTATGTAATTAATAATAACTATATAATTCATAGTAAAAAAACTCAAATTTTATTTACGTATTACAGTATTTTTTTAAAATTGATATACAGAATAACTTTACAGTAAAAAACTATTGTTCTTTCTTCTCATTATTATCTTCTGCATTTGGTTTAACTTTTTTCTTTTTATCTTCAGGCGTTATATCTATAGCGTTTTCTGCATCATTTGTAGCCCTTTTAAAATTTTTAATGGCCTTTCCCAACCCTTCACCAATCTGTGGTAATTTTCCAGCTCCAAAAATAATCATTATAATTACCAAAATTATAATTAACTCTTGTGTTCCTAATCCAAACATAACCACCTCCAGCTGAATCTATAACATAATAGTTTAATTCCCTTTCTTTGCAATGTTTTTCTTTTTCATTATGTCTTTAATATAATTATAGGCAATCCACAAAATTAATATAACAAGCCAACTATATTGAAATTCATTGAATAGTGCATTAAACTTGGATTGTGTAATAGTACAATTGAAATTGCCTTCTTCATTAACACCTAAATAATTTACTATCCTCCCATTTGGATCAATACATGCCGACATTCCTGATTGTGCAGCTCTTAGAACAAATTTCGAAGTTTCCGTTGCTCTTAGAACAGCAATAGACAAATGTTGAAATCTTCCAATAGAATTTCCAAACCAACTATCGTTAGTGTTAATGACAAAAAAATCAGGATTTGTTTTCATAAAACGTTGTACTAAACCTGTATAGGCCCCTTCATAACATATTATAGCAGCAAAAGTAAAATTTTTAAATTTAAAGGTGCTAGCAATTTTTCCACTAGTGAAAGCATCACTATCTCCAAAAAAATAGTATTTAATAGGTTTAAATAATTTTTGTAATGGAAAATACTCTCCAAAGGGGACTAAATGTATTTTATCATACAAACTAATATTTCCTTTATTAATAAAAAAATTGCTATTAAAATATTTTTTATTAATAAAATCCATCCGGATGTTACCAAATAATATCGGTTTTTTATAAGATAAATCTATTAAATAATTAAATAGCTCTTCATGAAATTCTAAAAAAACTGGGAAAGCAGCTTCTGGTAATATTATCAAATCCGTATTTTCTGCCAAGGCTTTATCAATCAATTTTTTGTTATAATTAACAATGGCTTCACTAGATTTTTCATCCCATTTTAACTTTTGTTCATATACTGGTTGAACAATTGTAACTCTTAAAGATTT
>DHGE01000095.1 GCA_002402635.1 Deferribacterales bacterium UBA4806 | reverse complement strand
TTGTAAAAAAAGATTTGTGTTCTCATGTTTTTTATTTTGTTGATTCTTTTCCACAGACTGTACATCTAGCTCTACTAGATTTTACAAAGTCCTCTAATTTGTTAAAAACCCTCTTTTGTTTACCGTAAGTAGTATCTTGAAATTCACTCTTACAAGTACATGTTCGAATTATTGTCATAGTTTTTATTTATAAGTTTTCTTCAATCCAATCACATAATTCTGCAGGAGATTTCTCTAACAATTTTCCATCAGTACAAGAAATTTCTGCACAACATTCAATTAATTTTTCTACCACTTCCTCTCTAGTCCATCTTGTCTTAACAAGTTTGACAATAATAGTATTATCAGAATTAGATTTAAGTTGGGGTATACTACATATTTTGTCACAATGTGGATAAACACACCAACCCGCATCTTTCATATAATGACCATTATCACACCCATAACCCTCATACTGAACTTTTACTTTATTTCCTGCAGCGCCCGAGTTATATCCTTTAACAAAAATATCTTTAAAAGATTCTGGTATTTCTTTCATTAATGTTTTAGTATCACTTCTTAAACCATCGTTTATTATAGACTTGTGAGTAGTTGCAATTATTTTACAAGTCTTTTCTTTACTTGGTGTAAGTCGCAATATTTCAAAACCAACTGGTACATAATGATTATCTAAAATAGCTTCAATTTGAAAGATCAAATCTCTTCCAGTATAAATACACCAATCCCCTACTTCTATTTTATCATCAGAAGTAATATAGAGATGGTTTAACTCTCCTCTTGAAGGATCTTCAGGTCCTTTTGTATAAAGCGATTGTCCTGACCACCATAAGGCATTTACACCCTCGCTAGTAGGGAGCATGATTATCTTACATTCTTTCCACATCAACATATAAATTGATTAGTATAATTACTTTTTGGATACACAACAATCTCATATTTAAAACCTTCTAATTGTGAACGAGAATAAAACTTAAAAACATATCCTTTTTCTCTACAAGCTTGAATAAGATTGGCAGCAAATCGTTCACCTAAATTATCAAATTCGGGCTGCTCTACTTCAACTTCATCAATCTTGATTGTTTCAAAAGGCGTATTTGTGATTGTCTCGTCATAACGAGAAATAAAACATTTTACAAGTATCATTTTATTTTTTTACAATTTTAACATACTTTAAAGTATCAGAAGCCATACCAGGTTGACCACCAAAACTACCTTCATAATAAATTGAACCTTTAGGTATTATACATTCAACGATAATATAACTTGAACTGACGTCAGGATACATAGCGTATGAGTGAAGTGCTCTTTCAATTGTGTCTTCATACATCTCAATCGCACTATAATAGGTTTCACCAACTTTTACTTCTGCATCATAATAAGGTGTTTTAAAAGTTATTATACTAATGTCTATTTTTTCATCATTAATATAAACACTTTCCAATTCGACTGCATCGTCCAATCTCCAAGAAAAAGCATAACCAAACTTTGAACGACAATAACAACCATTCAATTTGGGACTATCAGTACAAAAATATAGAAAATTGGCTTCAAAACAAATCCTACCTGTAACTAATAAATCTTTAATTTTCGCACGAAATGGCAAACCATGATACTTTTCAAAATGTTCTTGTTGATAACGAGTTTTTACCGCTTTATACACCACTATATCTTCGGTAGCTATTTTTTCTTCACTAATTTTCTCTAAACACATGTTTTAATTTTTTAATTTTTATTAAGAACAACTGAGGTCAAGATAGGACTCGAACCTATAACCTATAGATTAACAGTCTATTGCTCTACCATTGAGCTACTTAACCTTATCTGATTTCTCAGACATTAACAATCATCATCTGTCGCCCACTCTATTAGATTCCATCCTGTATTGGTGTCGAATATAATCCATTGAATAAGACCAGGAACAACTAAAAGCATACCGATTACGTATGCCAAAGCTCTTAACAATCTCTTAAACATTACTCCCTCACTTCCTCTTTGGACTTTGTGGGTAAATCCTCGATATCTATCCAACCAATTATAGCTCCTGCTCCTGTGAAAACACCTACGGTATAAATAACCTCAGCTTTCCCAATAGGATCCCAGTCACATTTAACTGCTTTATAAACACATCTTCCCCATCCAATAAACGCAAAAAGTATTACTGCGATGTAAATTACCCCCATAAGTGCTGCTACTCTCATTTGTCGTGATTTTTAAATAAAACACCTTCGATTATATTGTCTTGTACGCGCTCTAAACTTTGTATACTCGTTTTCATTTCACGTTCTAAACTTTTTACATTTGAATTCACTTCCCGCATTGATACAAAAGACCAAATTGCTAAAGTAAGTGCTATAAAAAGTACGATATCTCTCCATTTAAGGAGAATACCTTTTGTTTTTTGTTTAATTTTTTTCATTATAAGTTATTAGTATTCGTGACCAGTTCTATATTTAGTAGGTGGTATCTCTGTTTTTTTGAACAATCTCAACCATTTATTTCGAAATTTCTTTCGTTGTTTTCTTGAGTGAGATTTTCCAGGTAAAAAATGTTCGATTTTCTCCAACATACTTTTTAAACTCATGTATTTTTTATTTCTTGATAAACTCGCAAATTATCTATAGCCATGTGAGATGTATTATCTGGGAGATACTTCTTCTCTATACCAAGGTTTAAAACCAAAAACATGTCTTGCATACTGTCCAAATAGCGACGATCAGTAACAACCTTTACTAAGTATCCATTATAGTAAAACTTGATGAAATCCTCAGTCCAGTGCATCGAAAAACGAATAAAGCTATTTTTTCTTAAAGGTACATTCACAGCACCCATATTAACCCAAGGTTCACCCTTTCGCATATAATGTATGTTGGGTTGATAGGCCTTGTTTTTAAAGTAATCACCTTTTCTTGAGTATGCCTCAACTATATCAATTTCAGAATAGCTGTCCAACTCCCCATTATAGAGCCAAAATGCTGGCCATTGACCAGGACCTTCACCGAAATCAATTTCACAAGTAAAGAAACCATACTTAAAAGTTTGATTTGATTCAATCACATCTATTTTATAAGGTATAGGCACAGGCTTGTCCTTAATTAAAAAAGTCTTTGGTTCATAAACAGCCTTTAAAAAATATAATTCCTCAATACCATGTCGTGTAACATCCGAAACATCTGGTTTTTGTTCCCAATATTGATCTAAATTGTCTGGATGATATTCACCCCAATTAAATCCTTTATGAAAACTTATATTTGTTTGTTTATAATTCTTAGGTACAACATCCTCTTTTCCTGTAGGTGTTTCAATATTCCAGTAAGGAACATAATACCAATAGTAATGTCGCCAATAGGCTTTAATTAAAAGCCAAATATTAAGTAATTTAGTCATAATCAAAGTATTTTAAAACGAAGTAGGGTAACCACTTCTCTTGGTTCAAACCCACTATAAATATTTTTCATAGCTTGACGTAAATCAACGTATGTCTTAATCGATTTATCGTAATTATCTTTACAATCAGCATTTTCTAATGCGACAAAAACATAATGATTTTGAGATATTATTAAGGCTTGTTTTTCAATGGATGGATCGTCTTCTGAAAGAATATCCAATACCTCATCAGTATCATAACGTCTCGCTCCTCGTAAACATATAGAATAAGTTTCGCCAGCTTTAAGCTTAGCTTCTTTTTTTAAACGCAATGTATTCATTAATCGTTCGTTTTAGTTTCGTTTAACTCAATTAATTCAATAGTCTTTTTTACCAACTTAATTCTTGGTTTCCAACTCTTAGGTTTAAACCAAAAACTTCTATACCCAAATATTAAATTGTAAAGACTTGGGTATCTAGGTTTTAAAGAATTGGTAACAGTTCAATATCGAAAATATTATGTCGATGATATAAGTAACCACAAAAACCTCAATAAGGTTCCCCGTCAAAATACATATCATTTGCTTCATAATCTAAAACCATTTGTTTTAGAATTTCTAATTCTGTTTTCATAATGTTCTTCCTTTTTTTAATTCTGCACTAGCCGCACGAAAAATCCATCTGTTATAAAATAACGACACCCAATCTTTACCGGTAATCAAACTATACATAATTGTCTTCATTACCCTAAAATAAAACTGATCAATAGGGAGTGTATGAGTTTTTTCATACTCTTCTAATGTTGTACATTGAGTGTAATTATGATCCTGTAGATATTCGAAATCAACACGATAAACTTCCTGCTTTCGTTTATCTACTACAATATAACCTTCTTGATGATGTTTGTAATAACCAAATCTCTTCTTAATTTTCTTTAATAATCTGACATTCATTGTCTTTCACTGTTAATGCGACGAAGTCGCAGTTAATAATTTATCAGATGGTTAGTAATACTATCCAACTCAATTCTTTTTTCCTATTCGCATTATTAAACTTATAATACCGTAAACGATAAATGGGCTTACGACAAAGACGATTACTTCCCACATTAATGACATATGCGTATCTTTTTAAGTTAATTGAAATCTTTAATTATTCTTCAAATGTTTTCGAATCTCTACTCTCACTCTCTAATATTAAACAGAACTTTATATTTTCTAATCTTCTTCCCATACCACAAAATCACTTTATTATCTCTCGTATAATCTACACGAGGTACATAAAAAACTTCTGCAAATAAAAGAACAATTAATATCAATATCAATATCATTTTAGAATCGTTTTTAAAATTATTAAAACCGCATGACTAATCATTCATTAACATTTATATTAAGCATTAACGACTGATAAATCATTCAAAAAGATACCTGAACAGGTATAAAACTCTATGACTTCAATAATATTATACCCGATGGGGTATTATTGTTTGTTTAAGTAATATTCAGCTATTTCTTTAATTGCTAGTACCAATTAGTTCTTCACTTTGATTATACCAATTAACATTTTGTGCCATTATTCAATTTGATTTATTGTGTTTAAAATTGACTGTTTTGAAACTTCTTTGTATTCTCTATCATCTTCCTCATTTGGAATGTGATTCATAATCCTCGCATTTTCAGCAGCTAATTCAAGAGTTTGACGACAAGCTTCTTTCATTGCATCTTTATAATCTCGTATTGGACAAAAATATCCTTCAACTATACAAAATTTATTAAGAATTTCTTCTAATTTTATTCTTTTTTCTTGCATAATTCAATACATTTTAAAATTACTTGTTCACGAGCTTCTTCAAATGTCGAATAAATTTTGTAAGGAACTACCGAAATAAGACAACTACAATCATCAAGTTCATTTACCATAGGGGCATATGAAGTAAGGTCATTGGCATTTATTATAATATGCCAGTTATACTTTTCTCTAAAAAAATCAATTGCTTGTTGCCAAAGTGGAGCTAATATAGTACCTATTCCAGCATTTATTGTTGAGTTTATATAATTTTGATTAACTACTTTAAAACCATTACTATATGTTCCTGCTTGAAATAACATTCCAAAATTTTTATTGAGAAAGTAGGCGATGCAAGGTTCATTAAATCCTAATTCGTTTAGCTCTAATGCTATTTCAGGCGTACAAAATTGTTCTTCCATGCTCTTTAAATTTTATTCTTCAAATAATGTGTTAAATTCTCCCAATACAAAATATTTATAAAGCCATGTAAAAGGAGCTATAAAAGGTAATAAAATAAATCCTAACCCTTCTACAAAATCTTCTGCCCAATCTGAAGTTGCAAATGCTCCAATCATTGTAGAAAGTCCTATTATTACTATAAACATTCCACCAAATAAGCTAAATGCAAATAATTGAAATAAAAACCACCATATAAATATGATCGGAAATAGTATTACCCTCCAAAACATAGTTAAATGAATGATTCCCTTTCTTGGTGTATTTAAATCTTTAAAAAAATCTCGCATAATATTTAAATTTTAATATAAATCCTCACTATATAAATTGTCTCCTCTAATGTCTGAAAGATCAAGAACCTGATTATTTTCTAAAGCAATCGTTAATCCTTCTTTTCTATCAACAAATCTACCTTTACTTGTTAAAAATCCTTGGTGATGTGGATTTCTACTAACTGACTTGGATTGCCATAAAATATTATGGTGTCTTAATCCACAATAGATTAATGGTTCATCTGCCATATCTTTGTCATCAGGATTGTGAATTGCTGCGCACAAAATGAATTCTTTCATTGTTTTTGTTTGTAAACGTGCGTTGATAAATAATAGGACTTTGTGTTCCCTTCAATTTGAATACTTAGATTTTCGTGAGGATGGTGAGGATTACTGCAAAATTGAGAAACAACACCAAGCGATTCAAATCTATTCTTATTTACTCTACGATAAACAACATCACCTACCTCTACTCCACCTTTTTGAAATTGACTTGATGGGCGTTGGATTTTTTCACTAGGATACTTAGGCCTTGACCAACTACTCCAATCACCATTACCTTTTTTAGTATTACATAAATAACACATAGGTTGATAATTATCTATGTGATCAGGACCACCTTTACTTTTAGGTATGATGTGGTCTACGGTTAAAGGATAAAAATCATCGGTATAAACGTCCCAATGTAAACTACCATTATTTGCTTTACCTAAAGCAAGTCGAGTGCCTTCAACACCACACTTTACACATTTACAACCTTTCTCATGAAAGACTTGTAAACGGCGATGGTCTTTAAACTCTTCTAAAAAAGTTAAAGGTTTAGTTTCTAAAATCTCATAATGAAAATGTTGTGCAATCATGTATCTGTTTGATTAGTTTAAGTAAAGAAAAACAAAATCTTATATTCTCAAAAAGCTTCGTTATAACAATGGTTTTGCAATTTCTATTAATTCACGAATTTTAAAACAAGAATAGAAACTATTTCTTAATTTTTCTGATTTAAAAGATAATATTTTAGATATAAAAATATTATTACCTTTTGTTATTCCACCCTTTTCAAAATAAATTGGAAATTTATATGTATTATCTTTCCAATCAGGCTTCCAACCATTATTATACCTGTCTCTTAATTGGCAGAGTTGAGCTAATGCTAATGCTGCTTCTGCTTCTTCTTTTGATGGAAAGATATTTCTGGTAGTATGGTTACACAAAGTATTATCTATAGGGAGAATTATTGAAGAATTATGTATATAATATCCACCAATTTCTTCTAATTCTTCCCAACTTTCAGGTAATTTTTTTACCTTTGGTTTTTCTTTAAATCTAATAAGTTCAAGGGTTGAGTTTTCTTTGTCAATCTCAAAACCTTCTGGTGCTATAATTCTTATTTCTTTTTCCATTCTTTATTTAGTTTTTAAGCATTCAAATCTGAAGTATTTTTTATCAACTTATTGTAAAATTCGTCGATTCTTTCAATGTGTTTATCTCTNNACTATGGTTTTTCTATATATCCTACTATCTATTTCCCCAGATGCATCAAAACATTGGGGTAATCGTCTTTCTTTTGAGTGCACTCGTATATAAACGTGAGTGGGTGTAGGAATTACTTCACCATTTTTCAATGCCATTTTACCTTGTTCACATCTATACTCTGAACCATAATAACCATATACGATTTTATGATTTATATTCAGGGTATCTAAAAGATTACTAAAGTACAAGGCCGCAATCCCACACCCACCACTATTTATTTCAGGAATTCTGTTTAAGAACTTCTGTAATTTTAATACAGACTTAATCATCACAATGATATTGAAGTTACACACATATGATCGTCCGTGGTTACTTCGTAACCTAATTTGACTAAAAGGTCTTTAAACAGAAACCAAGAAGAACCATCAGAAATAGCATTTACATCCGGTTTAATGTAAGCTTTAGGATCAGAGACTTTTTGACCACCAATTGAATCAATAGCGATAAAAATTACATTTTGGTCCGTTGCTTCCAATCCTTCCTTCATTACTTTCACCATTGTTTCAGGTTCTGGTAAAGTACCATCTTCAGTATTGAAGGTTAAAGTATAGCAATTGTATTTGCCTAATTGTTTTCCTTTTTCAAAAATATCCATGCCATGCATAAGATCATTTTGCATTCTAGGTCCACTTATAATATTGATATCAACGTTTACTTCTTTCATTTTCTTTTTATTTTGAATTCTTCTGAAAATCTATCCCAATCAATAAAGTCAAACCCTATTATAAGAAATACTGTTGGTAGAAAATTGTAATAGTATAAACCACTCATTTTTGTACTCATTACCCCTAACATAATAAGTAGGAAATAAAACATCATAGTTGCATAACGCATACTAAAAATGTTATTAAGTAACCAATGAGAAAGCCCGTGAGGGCTCCTATAAAAGCTAAGACAAGGAAAAGTAATATTTGTAGAATGGGGTGAAGATCATTAAATTGTATTAAACTCGCAATACCTAAAATAATCGCACCCAGAATAATACTAATCTTTATTGTTAACATATCTTTTTATTTTGATTAATGAAGAAATTTAAATTGACCACAATGTTTACAGAGCGTCCCTGTGGTGGTATCATCTTGCTCGTATTGACAATACTTTAAGTCTTTTGTTAATTGATCAAGCATATTATTAGCTTCTATCAACATCTCTATTAGTTTATCTTTCTTAACCTTCCTATACATTTTGACTTTTTCAGAAAGTATCATTTCAACTACTTGTGATATTTGAATTGTCTCGCGTCTAATTTTACTTTACTCAGTATTTAGGATTTTATTAAATTCCATTATAGAATTTATCATCCATTCATAACCACAAAAACCCTTTGATATTTTTCTTCTCTTATTTGCTTCTTTCGCATTTATTTGTTCAACACAAACATTTGCTCCCCAACCATCACCAAAATTATAATAATAGCCTTTTCTTAATGGAGTTTCAGAATCTCCTGCAATCTTCTCAAAGGTTTTGTTGTCAACAGATCGAATAACATAGTATTTTTTATCTGCACCTGACCATTTACCATTCCAACTACCTACATTAGGCATTGTTAATTCAAAAGATAGAATTTTCATGATATTTTAAATAATGTTATAAAGAATGTAAAACCAATAGCAACACAAAGAATGGCCACAAATATCTGAGTAATAGCCATAATATTAAAGCCTACGAAATCATTTACTTTATGATAAATGGTACCTTTTCCAATTATTCTATAATCTGACGTTTTGAGATCAAGTTCATAAAAGATTTCATACCATCCCTTTGTTTTTACTAAAGCCTTAATACCATTTGTTTGTAAGACTATACCATTAACTGTTTCTCTCTTTGTACCTTCCCAAGAATATTGTGGCTTAGGGAGAGTCACGTAATCGTAACGCTCTATGGGTTTGTTGATATTGTCAATATACTGGGGTTCACTGATGTAAAATACCCAACTTATATAAAACAACATACTAATGACTAATCCTACAAATAGGATGATTTTATTTTTTTCTTTCATTTTGGTTTATAATTTGAATGACCGTCACAACTATCACAAGGTTCAACATATATTGAACATTGCACATGCTTACAAGAACTACAATTTAATGTTTCTTGAGGAGAAAGTTTCTTAATATTAGTAACTAACTGATGATACATTTCCAAATCAGATACTTTTTCGTTTTCACTTTTGGGATATCGATTATTAATTACCCATTGTGCAATTTCTTCTGGTGTTTTCATGTTTTTTGATTTTATCGTGTATTTTAACGATATTTATAATTTATT
>DHGE01000125.1 GCA_002402635.1 Deferribacterales bacterium UBA4806 | reverse complement strand
CCCTTAGCTAGGGCATTGGAAATATTATCAGGTCAAGTTACTAACAGGAAACTACGAAAAGTTTTTAAAGATGTATCGGAGCAGATTGCAGGTGGTACCTCATTTAATGAGGCATTACTAAAGCACAAAGAGCATTTTGGTGACTTATATATAAGTATGGTAAAATCAGGGGAAACCAGTGGGTCTCTTGATATAATTTTAAACAGACTTGCCATTTACCAGGAAAAGGCGGTTGCGTTAAGGCGTAAGGTAAAAAGTGCAGTGACATATCCTATTACAGTTATATTTTTTGCTGCCCTTATATTAACGATTATAATGGTATTTATAGTACCAAAATTAGCTGCAATTTATGAAGAATTAGGTTCAAAATTACCTGCTATGACTCAGATTACAATAAATGTTAGTAATTTTATAGCAAGTCCCACTGGTGGTGGAATTATATTGGCTTCCATTATAATTTTTATCATTTTGATAAGATACTTATACAAAAAAACTGTTAAGGGTAGATATTTAATAGATGCTTTTTTATTAAAATTACCAAGGTTCGGTGATTTAATAAAAAAACTCTCAGTTGCAAGGTTTTCAAGAAGTATGGGAACATTACTTAGAAGTGGAGTCCCTATTATTTCGTCAATAGATATTACAGCTAGTAATAGTGGAAATAAAGTTGTAGAGAAGTATATTTTAAGTACGAAGGCAGATGTAGAATCAGGCAGAACGCTGGCTGAGCCAATGAGACAAATTAAAATATTTCCTCCTATGGTAGTAGAAATGGTAAGAGTTGGTGAAGAAACTGGTAATTTAGATGATATGTTTGATAAAGTGGCAGATTATTATGAAGATGAGGTAGATAGGGCAGTTGAGGCTGCAACAAGCATGATTTTACCGATTTTTATATTTTTCTTAGGTATTGTTATTGGTTTTATTGTAATATCTTTATATCTACCTATATTCCAAATGGGAGAGTTGATAAAATAGTGGCACAAAAAATTGTTGTTTTTTTATTATCTGCTTATTTTGGGATTTCAATATATTTTAGTTTTATTATAGCTCCTATATTGTTTAAAGTATTAGATAAAAAATTGGCAGGTTTAATAGTTAGCAAAATTTTTCCTTCTTATTTTTGGACAGGTTTAATCGTCTTTATTGTATCATTAATTTATTATATAAAAAATTCTTATGGATTTATTTTCTATGTTTTGCTTATAGTAGCAATAATTTTGATAGTTGCACAGATATTTTATATACTACCTACTTCACAAATGTTAAAAGCTACAAATTATAATGAATTTTTAAAACTACATTTATGGTCAATAATATTTAATATTATTGTTATATTTATTAATGGAGCAGCTGTATTTTATATTATTTATAAAAGTTGATTATAATTAAGAGAGATAAAATGCAAAAAGGAGTAAAACAGCAATTTTCAGTGTTACATTATATTCCACTTGAAATTTATCTATTATTACTCCTATCACTGAAGTCACTAAGCCTAAAGAAATATACGTTAATATCATAACGATTAGTAGGAAGCTATTTGATGTTATTTTATGCATATTTTTTATGCTTTTGAGAAACTGCAATTTTATTTATTTTAAGACAATTCGTCAACTTTTTAATNNTTATTAATAGTGTGAAAAACAACGTGCCTTTAATTTCAATTAAATACAATATCTTAAAATGTTATATGAGTTCTACCTTTTTGTGTTTTAAAAAAATAAATTAAAAAGACATTTAAAAACAATGCCCGGGGCCGGAATCGAACCGGCTCGGGTGAAACACCCACAGGATCTTAGGAACGTTTGAAATGACTGAATATCAAGCATTATACTGGCAGAGCTAACAAATAGCTAACAATCTTGTTGTTTATTAAAATTTAATTTATTTATAGCTTTTTTATTTAAATCAGACATTGAGTGCACATAAACCATCATTGATTGTATACTTCTATGACCTAATATATCTTGCACTATTTTAATGTTACCACAACTATTGAGTAAGTGGGTTGCAAAACTATGCCTTAGATCATGTAATCTACAATTTATACTAATTTTTCTTGTTAATTTCTTAAATTTTTCAGATATTGTATATGGGCTCCATTTAAATACTTTACCCATATCTTTTTTAATTGGATATAATATGTTATAGAGGTCATCTGATATAGGAACATATCTTGAATAGTGACTTTTAGCTTTTTTTATTAGTATTGTTCTTGTGTTAAAACCAATGTTTTCCCATTTTAAATTCAATATTTCATTTCTTCTGCAACCAGTATAGAGTGCAATATAAATAAACAATTTAAATTCAATATCATTAATTGCAGTTAACATAGCTTCAATTTCATCTATAGTTAAGTATCTTGGTGATTCTCTGTCTATTTTTAATTGTTGTTTTGTTGTAACAGGATTTTTCTTTAAATATTCCCATTCGATAGCCTTGTTAAATATGGCTTTTAAGTGTTTTAATTTTTTGTTTATTGTAATGTTTTTATTTTTTCTAACTCTTTTGCAGTATTCAATATAACTATCAATATCTTTTGTATTTATATTTTTTAATAGTGTTCCTTTATCAAAGAAAAAAAATAATTTCTTTACATATAAAAATATGTATCAAAAGTATTATTTTCTTTAGTGGTTTCAATATGATTTAGAAATTCATCTACAAATTTTTGCAGTGTTATATTAGATAGATTATCTTCAAGTTTTCGTAATTTACATTGTAAATAAGCTCCTTTAAATTGATTATATAGCCTAGTAGCTTCTCCTTTATTTTTAGTACCAAGGGACTTCCAACGCTGTTTACCTTTAGGATCCCTGTAAATAACGTAGTAAATACCAGATTTTTTTCCGATGCAAGATCATAATTATTTTCATAGCATACTCTTTATAAAGTTATCAATAATTTTTTTATCACCTAACAAATAATTTTCTAAACTATCCACATTAATAAGCCATTTGCCATCTAATTTTTTTGCAGTAATATCACCATTGTTGATTAATTTTAATAATGTGGGTTTTGATAAAGAAACTCTTTTAGAGGCTTCTTGAAGTGTTATCTATGTTTTATTAGATTTATCTGACTTATTAAATAGTTCTTCAAAACTACTAATTTTCTTAATGATAAAATCTAACATCTCAATTATAACTGCTAAGTTGCTATCCTCTATAGTCGCCATTTCTTATTTGTTAATGAAATATAATTAAGCCGACTTTCATAGCTATTATCATTAATTAATTGCCTCACATATATTTACTTAGTATATTATATGTAAATTAAATAAAAAGACCCTTGCACAATAAAATTGTATAGAAATTGAGTTAACTATTTGATATAATTAAATAATTTTATTATAATAGGTGAAAATACTGTGAGGTTTATAGTGGAAAAATATAATGAAGAGACATTGGCAGATTCAATGTTAAGTTTAAGAAAGAGAATACATATTTAGATAAAATAATTGATTGAGGAAAATAAAGAGAAAACTGGAGAAGTGAATCAAGAAATACCAAAAACGATCCTTTATAACACTAGATAGGTTACCCCACTAGCCAAGATCATTTAATTTTTTTTGCTTTACATTTATTTACCTTTTAAGCCAACTTTTTCATTATAAACATACAAATATACTCAAAACATAAAAACTCTTAAAATAGGGCTAATTTTTAGTTATACGCGATGAGTATTACTGAAAATAACAAAAACTTTAACTTATGAACTATTTATGAAAAATATTATAAAAATATTATAAAAATATGTTATATATGTGCAGGCATCTATATAACTGGACGTTGGAGGAATGAATCAATATGTATAAAACTAAAATATTGGCAGTAGTTATGTTTTTAGTAATCTTTTTTACTCCTTATTCTATATTTCCTTGTACAATGGCAGTAATTTCTGGAAAAGCTACTACGGATGGAAGAGCATTATTATTAAAATTGAGAGATGAAAGAGATGAATATAGAGAGGAAGTTAAATATTATAAACCTGAAGGCGATGAAAAATATGGTCATATGAGCGTTGTAAAATGGGGCTTAAATAAGAGACCTAGTATGTTTCCAGATGTTATTAATGGTGCTGGAGTTAATGATGCTGGTTTTACAATATCAAATACAACTGTTTCAAATTATAATATATTTGCAGAAGCAACAAACACAAATATTGCTCTAGTAAATTATGCAATAACTAGATGTAAAACTCTTGAGGATTTTGAAAATATTTTAAACAATTGGCATAAAATTAAAAAATTCTCAACAATAAATAGTAATTTTGCAGTTCTTGATGCAAATGGCAAACCTGCAATGTATGAGGCTTATACCCCAATACAGGGTGCTAAAGTAATTTGGGAGAAATTTGATCCAGATGAAGCTTATGATGAAGATGGCAATTTTCTTGGGTTTATCGTCAGAACAAATGATAATCAATGGTCACCATTTAGAGGTGGGTACTTACGTGAAGCTAGATTAAATGATATTTTAATAGAATTAAAATTAAATAATAATCTTAATTATAAAACATTAATGAATGTAGCAGCAAGGGATGTTTGTGGTGATATTACTAAAAATTTATTAAACAATTATAAAACAATTAACATGGGAATTGGAAGTGGTGAGACAAATAGTGATAATACTGATATACATAACTTCAACACAGAGGGGTGTATAAGTAAATATAATACAAGATTTGGTTTTATTGCTGTGCATCCTAAGAATACTGAAAACAAAAAGTTATTAACAGCGTGGATTTCTTTAGGAGAACCAGATGTTGGTATATTTACACCTTATTTTCCTTTAACAAAGGAAGTTCCACCATTAGCATGGGCAGATCCAGGCTCTACTAAAGATAAAATTATTGATGAAAATTCATCTTCAATTTTAAATGAATTGATTGCTACAAAAGGTAAACTATCAGTATATGACAATCTCAAAGCTGAAATTGTTTTGGGTGGACTATTTGCCTCTGAAGAAGTTGATCCAACTATTGATTTAATCAAATTAAAAGAAATTCAAAGTAGAATTCTACCATTACAAAATGATATTATAAATCAAACTGAAACCTTTTTAAAAACAATAAGTAAAGACAAAAATTTTGTTACTGATGATAGATTATACGAGTTCTCAAAAGAAATGACAAAATATTTATATGAGAATTATTGAGACCCTTCAAAGTTTTGTGTCAGTCTGATATAGGTTAGTCTGATATAGTATAACAAATATATGGAGGACTGACATGAGTAATGAAGTATTTGATTTTAAAAAAGNNAAAGCTTTAGAAGATTTAAAGAAAGATAAACCCTTATCAGGTAAAGATGGTATTTCAACACCTCTTGTAAAAAAGATAACAGAGGCAGCATTGGAAGCTTCAGTTAGATTATCATTTGAATAACAATAGTGAAGAAGAAAGTAACAGACGCAATGGTAAGAGTAGCAAATTAATGAAATCTACAAGTGGGGGTAGATTGTGGTACATTTGAACTTAATGTGCCTAGAGAGCGAAATGGCACCTTTGAACCTCAGTTTGTAAAAAAATATTAAAATACTTTAAATGATGAGATTGAATCTAAGATAATTGCTATGTATGGATTGGGGATGAGCTATACTGACATATCAAAAGAAGTTGAAGATATAAAGGCACACCCATATCAACTGGAGCAATTAGTGCTATAACAGATAAAATTATTGAAGTTGTAAGGGAGTGGCAGAATAGACCATTAGAAACTATTTATCCTTTCATATGGCTTCTTGCAATACACGTAAAGAATAAAAGAAGATGGCAAATATATGTTAAAGTCAGTTTATATCATAATAGGTATAGACTTAAGAAGTAAAAAGGATGTCTTGGGCTTATATATATCAGAGACAGAAGGAGCCAATTTCTGGCTCTCAGTACTCACTGATTTACAGAACAGAGGAGTGGAAGATATATTAATAACATCAGTAGATGGATTAAAAGGCTTTCCGACAGTCTTTAAATAGTATATTTCCCAAGACAGAAGTACAGCTCTGCATAATACACCAGATAAGAAACAGTTTAAAGTATGTAGCTTCTAAAGATAAAAAGGCCTTTATGAGAGATTTAAAACTTATAAACAGAGCTGCAAATAAAGATGTTGCTGAGAGAGCATTAGATGATCTTGAGGATAAATGGCATAAGAAATATTCTATAGT
>DHGE01000033.1:12386-16607 GCA_002402635.1 Deferribacterales bacterium UBA4806 | reverse complement strand
CATAACAACCTATTCCAGAATTATCCTCAGCTGCACATATCATACTCAGATTTAGTATTATAATAATTGTAAAAATTGCAGTTAATATTTTTTTGTGCATATACCCTCCTGAATTATTTATTCATTGCTTCATTATTTGGTTCAACATATTCCATTGCAAAATCCCATGCTACATTCCATGGTAAGAAAGTTTTAAACATTGATTTCATAATTTGATCTGTATAAGGCAACATTGGGATCACAATTCTAGACCAAACTGGTAAAAATATGTAATCAGAAAACCATGCACCGTTATCTATTGGTATTCTTCTGTTAATTACCTGTTGAATCCTTTTTTCTTCCTCTGGAGTGAAATTTCTTACATCCTTTCCTAACCTATAAACTTTGCCAATGTCATTACAATATTTATCAGGTGCTATTATTTTACTGTAAGCGCTCTCTTCACCTTTTACGAAATAATCGAAAAATGGAATTACATCCTCATTAATATAGTGGTATGTTCTTGATTTATTAAACATAAATCCAGCCATTGATATAGGAGTGTAGGGCAAAGGATCGTGAATAGAAATAACTATTGGGCCATTATAATCATCAAAAACTCTTACTGCTGCGTCATACCATGGAGTTATTGGGAAATCATCATGTAGAGCCAGTTGAGCCATTTCAATTTGACAAGGCACTTTCACTGTATCAATATATTTTCCAAGATGTGTTGGAGAACCCAATTCAGCGTTATCATACACAAAACCCATATGAGACATAGCCTTATATCTCGGATCTTTAGCAATAACTGCAGGTATTACCATAGTCCCCAAGCTCCAACCCCAAATACCCATTTTATCAACATCTATCGGATAACCATTGTCAATTAAATAATCTCTGAAGTCTAATACATCATCAGCCATAGCTTCCCCATCTACACGTCCCCTAATACCCAATAAGCTATCCTGCGTTTTTTGGGCAGGCCCTGATGAAAAACCTTGACCTTGATAATCCAAACCTTCAACAATATATCCATTTTTAGCTAACTCTCTGTACAATATTCCATACATTCTGTTCACACACATTGTGCCATATGCAATAGTTATAGTTGGGTATTTTTTACGTGATATGCCTTTCTGCATATTTTCATAGGCCTCTCTTGGCATAAATACTGTTCCATACAAACTGTACCCGTTTTTGTTCTTAAAATTAGTATACTCGACTATTACAAAATCTTTGAATGAATCCGTCACAATCTTGCCATTTTCCATTGTGTTTTTTTCTGCCTTTTCTTTTTGTTCAATAAAAAAACTGTTCCTTAAATCAATAAATTTTCTAATAAAAACATCAGTATCACTCCCCATACCTTGTGAATAAACAAAATTTGGACCAACGAATAAACTAACAATCAACATTACTAAAAAAAATTTGTTCAAATTCATGCACACCTCCTTTTATTATTATTAAATATCACAACCTTGTTTTATCTTATTACATCTATTTCATAGCTTTTAATTTACGTTTAATAATATTATTAGGATTTTTTAATGTCAATAGAAATATGTTCTATATATACAATATATTATAATATTTATATTTATTATTACTTAAAATAACTATTAAATAGTTTAAATTCATATATTCTTTATTATATTATATTTATTACAATGTTTTATATAAGATTAATTTTAAAATACAAATAGATAATTAACCTTTTGCTTTAGATTTATAATTAGGATTTTAGAGAATATATTTATAAAACCACCTTTAAATTGACATGGTCTTACAATCTCTAAAGAGCTTTGATAAAAATTACAAATATTAATATTGTTTTATGAAAAGTAAGCTATTCAAATGTATCTATAAATTAAGACCCCTGCACAATAAAATTGTATATAAATTGAGTTAATTATTTGATATAATTAAATAATTTTATTACGCCTTTGGTTAAAAAAATATGCATTAGACTTTATGGAAAACTACTTACAAATAAAATAATTGTATTTCAGCTGTAACTGATGAATCTTTTAGTGATGATAAATTTTAGTGGTGATAGACAAGCAATTCTAAAATTTAATTCCATATCCATATAGTCAAAAAAAGTAAATATCTGGCACCTTAACACTCATAAATGCCCTTATCCCCAAGGAATTTACTATGTTTTGATAGTATGCAAATCGGAATGAATAATCCGTGCTTAATTCTTTGTATAATATTTTCACTAATATAGAAAATATATCTGTTATAAAATAGTAATAGGTAGACCTTTTTTATAATAGAAATCATTTAAAGATTGTTTATTTTGTATTTTTTAAGTTTTCTTACCACAGTAGCCTGGCTCACACCAAAAACCTTTGCAATTTCTCTAGTTGACTTATACGTATTTTTTGCTTTATATAAAATCTCTTTTTCATAATTTGATAAAATATCTTCAAGCTTTATTTTTATTGTATAGTTATCTCTACCACTTCGTAAAGAAAGATCAGATTCAGTTATTAAATCACCTTTTGATGTAATAATAAGTCGTTCTATAGTATTTTCAAGTTCTCTAACATTCCCATACCATGGTGATTCTTCTAAAATTGACATAAGGCTTTTTGAAATTTTCTTAAAACAATTATATTTTTCATTATATTTATTAATAAAATAAGTAATAAGTGGCTTAATATCATCTTTTCTTTCTCGTAAAGGAGGTATGTTTATGTGGATAACATTCAACCTATAATATAAATCTTCTCTAAATTTTCCTTCATCAACAAGTTGAAGCAGGTTTTTATTTGTTGCTGCTACTATTTTTACATCAACGTTAGTAAACTTTTGTCCCCCTATTTTCAAAAAAGACTTATCCTCAATTACATTCAGTAATTTTGCTTGAACATGTAGTGGAATTTCTGATATTTCATCTAAGAATATAATGCCTTTATTTGCAAGTTCAAATAATCCATACTTACCACTTTTTTTAGCTCCGGTAAATGCGCCATCTTCATACCCAAAAAGTTCTGATTCAAACAGTGTTTCAGGTATTGCTGCACAATTTATTTTTATAAAGGCTTGATTTTTTCTGTTACTAGCTTTATGAAGCATTGAAGCAATTACACCTTTACCAACACCAGATTCACCAGTTATCAATACTGTTGTGTCCATAGATGCTATTTTCAGCAGTAAATCTACTATTTCTAACATTTCATTACTGTAAGTAATAAAATTTTCTTCATTTAAATAGCTTTCTCTCACACCATCTCTATCAATTCTATCTTTATAGTCAACAACTGTAAGATCAAAAACAGTATTTATAACATATTCAATATTTCCATTCTTATTAAAAATAGGTTTTCCACGAGCAAGTAACTTCTTGTTTGTTTTTGTATTATAAGTTGCTGCTGCTGGTTTTTTACTTTCTAATACTAATAAACTTGCTGAGGCAGAAAAATATTTTTTTTCTACAAGTTCTTGCATAGTTTTTCCAACAATTTCATCACTACTTATACCAGACATTTCTTCAAAAGGTTTATTAACACATAAAGATGTTCCTTTGCAATCAGTAATGTAAACACCACAATAAAGATTGTTGAAAACAAGCATTAAGAGTTCGTTGTTAATATAATACATTGTTGTAATATAAATAATACATTAAAAACTATAAGATATGTATTATAGATTATAGTTATAGAGCTATATAAGTCAATTATTGTTATTGAGAAAATATTATATACATATACATTTACATTAAATTAAAATAATATTTGTAAAAAATGGTTTGTAATTTTAATAATAATAATTTGTATTATACTAATTATATAATTAGTAATCAATTATGAATTAATGATTTAAAATTGAATCATTAATAGTTATTAAAATCAAGGCAAATATAAAATATACATTATTTCTGAACCATTTATGTATCAAATTAAAAATCTTACATTATTAAAACCCTATTCTATATTGTATCATAGTAATTAACATTATGGCATAGAATTTGCTCATATATTTAAGTGTAACCAAAAGGAGGCATTTTATGCAGAAGGTTTACAAAAATTCAAGCTCTGCTTTAGAAGGATTATTATTTGATGGAATGACTATTGCTGCAGGAGGGTTTGGACTATGTGGAATACCTGAAAATCTCATTAAAGCTATTAAGGATAGCAAAGTCAAAGATTTGACTGTAGTAAGTAACAATGCAGGCGTTGATGACGCTGGTTTAGGACTGATGCTGTCTACAAGACAGATTAAAAAAATGAT
>DHGE01000033.1:0-12271 GCA_002402635.1 Deferribacterales bacterium UBA4806 | reverse complement strand
AGAGAAACAAAGATTTTTGACGGTAAAGAATACGTTTTAGAACTAGGTATAAAAGCTGATCTTTCCATTGTGAAAGCTTGGAAAGGGGATAAACTGGGCAACCTCATCTACAGAAAAACTGCACAGAATTTTAATCCCCTTGTTGCAATGGCAGGGAAAACAACAATTGCTGAAGTAGAAGAATTGGTTGAAATAGGGGAACTTGACCCAAATCAAATACATACACCATCAGTATTTGTTGATAGAATCGTGAAAGGTGAAATCTATGAAAAGCCCATAGAGAGAATGACTGTAAGAGAAAAAGGAGCTGATTCTAAGATACCACCGAAACGTGAATGGATGGCTAAAAGAATAGCTGCAGAATTAAAAGACGGTTATTATGTTAATTTAGGCATAGGCATGCCCACCCTCGTTGCTAATTATATTCCTGAAGGTGTAAATGTAATATTACAATCAGAAAATGGAATGTTGGGAATGGGCCCTTATCCTGAAAAAGATGAAATAGATGGCGACCTAATAAATGCTGGAAAAGAGACTGTTACAATTTTGCCAGGTGGTGCTTACTTTGATTCAGCACTTTCTTTTGCCATTATAAGAGGTGGGCATTTAGATATATCTGTTTTAGGTGCTTTACAGATATCAGAATTTGGTGATTTAGCTAACTGGATGGTACCTGCAAAGATGATAAAAGGTCCGGGTGGTGCAATGGACCTTGTATCAGGTGTAAAAAAAGTCATTATTATGATGGATCACTATACAAAAGATGGTAGCCCCAAGATTCTAAAAAAATGCACCTTACCAATAACAGGTGTTGCTGTGGTAGATATGATTGTCACTGACATGGCAGTATTTACAGTGGATAAAGAAAAAGGGCTCACTCTTTTAGAATGTGCACCAGATGTCACCATTGATGATATTAGAGCTAAGACAGGATGCACATTTAAAATAAAGTAGTGGAGGTTTAATATGAGTAAAGTAGCATTAATTACTGGAGGAGCAAGCGGTATTGGCCTTGCTGTTGCAAAAAATCTGGTCAGCCAGGGCATTAACGTAGTTATCAATGATATAAACGATGAAGGCTCTAAAATTGCAAAGAATATTGGTGCTTCCTTTATAAAAACTGATTTAGCATTAGCTGATAATTGTAAAAAACTTATTGAGCAAGTTGTTTCAACATTTGGGAGCATTGATATACTAGTGAATAATGCAGGCATACAATATGTATCACCCATTGAGGAGTTTCCTGTTGAAAAATGGCAGTTTATTATTTCATTGATGCTTACTGCACCATTCTTACTTATTAAATATACTTTTCCTTATATGAAGAAAAATAACTGGGGAAGGGTGATAAATATAAATTCAATTCATGGTCTGAGAGCTTCCGAATATAAAGTGGCTTATGTTTCAGCAAAACATGGTCTAACGGGTATTACCAAGGTTGCAGCATTAGAAGGAGCAAAGAATAATATAACTGTTAATTCAATATGCCCTGCATATGTTAGAACCCCTCTTGTGGAAAATCAGATTGATGACCAAGCAAAGTCACATGGTATACCAAAAGATAAGGTAATTGAGGAGATAATGTTGAAAAGGGTTGCTATTAAGAAGCTTGTGGAGCCTGAAGATATAGGGGCATTTGTGACATTCTTATGTTCTGATGCAGCATGTTGTATTACGGGTTCTATGTTGCCTATAGATTGTGGGTGGAGTGCTATGTGAACAACAAAAAAGCAAAATAATTAATATAAAAATAACTTTTATTGGTAGATGGAAGATAAGAAAGTTATTTTATTAATTGAAACGGAGATGTCACCATCAGAAGATATCTATAACAAGGATCTAAAAGAAGAAGCTGTTGATAATATTATTAAACTTAAAATTTCCATGAGTTGGAGGTTTAAAAATGCTTAATAAATTAACTAATTTTTTTGTAAAGTTTATGCAAAGATATATGCCCGATCCTTTTCTTTTTGTAGTTGTTCTGACTTTTGTTACATTTATCTTAGCAAAAGTTTTTACAACAACTTCTATTGTCGATATGATTGATTATTGGTACTTTGGGTTTTGGAAAATACTATCTTTTGCAATGCAAATGATATTAATTTTAGTCACAGGTTATACTTTAGCTGAAACAAAACCTATAAAAATAGCATTAGTTAAACTCGCTAGTATTGTAAAAAATCAGCATTCTGGAGCTGTAATAATCTTTATAACTGCAGCTATCGCATCATTTATTAATTGGGGATTAGGTCTAATTATAGGCGCTATCCTTGCAAAAGAAGTTGCCAAAAAATTGGATAATAGAGGGATAAAGGCTGATTTTGGATATATTGTGGCTGCAGCATATATGGGATTTATAGTCTGGACATCAGGATTGTCATCTTCAATAGCTTTAATAATTGCAACACCTAAGAGTGAATTGAACTTTATAGAGCAAAATACTGGCTATTTAACTCCTCTTTCTGAAACAGTATTTGCTACTTATAATTTAGTTGGCGTTATGTTAATAGTCTTTTTTTTAATTATATACCTCTATTTTACCAGATTAAAGGATAGGGACATTAAAAATATAAAAGCTTCAGTTTTAGAAAGTTTTGATAAGAAAATATCAAAAGAACATGAAACGAGTATGAAAAAAACTAGAGAAAATACTTTTGCATCAAAATTGGAAAATGCCTGGATATCAAGCCTTATAATATTTGTTCTCGGTATTATATATCTTTTTAGAAGTGGTCTATCGATGGATATAAATAAATTTATTTTTATAATGTTTTTGGCCGGTATAATTTTACATTTCAGACCCATTACTTATGTAAAAGCATTTAATGATGCAGCAAAGGTTTCAGGTCCATTAATATTACAATATCCTTTGTACGGTGGTATTATGGGATTAATTATAAGCTCTGGATTAGCTAATGTTATTGCAGGATGGTTTGTCTCTTTCTCAACACAATATACACTACCTTTTTGGAGTTTTATTTCTTCCATTATTATTTCAATCTTTATACCTTCAGGGGGAGGTCATTGGGCAGTTCAAGGGCCTATAATGGTACCAGCAGCCATGGAATTACATGCTTCTCAGGCAAAAGTTGCAATGGCTATAGCTTATGGTGAACAAGTTGCAAATATGATTCAGCCATTTTGGGCATTACCAATATTAGCTATAGCTAAGCTCGGAGCAAAAGATATTATGGGATATTGCGTTATAGCTTTTATTCTAGGCACTATTATATATGGTTCAATTTTATTTTAATACAAAAATTAGAGTAAAATATTCAGAGTTAAATCGTGGAAGTTGCTTTATATTTTTGTTCAACGACATTTTTAAAATTACCTCATAGGAGTGAGTCATGATAGAAGAAATAACAGTTATTGGTGCAGGGACAATGGGTAAAGGTATCGCTTTATCCTTTGCCATGTCAGGCTTTAAAGTTAAATTGTTTGATAACTCTTTAGATGCTATAGATAGAGGGTTAGATTATATAGATAAAAGTTTGGATTTAATGATTGAGTGTGGGCTATTCAATAATATTAGAAAAAAAGAGATATTAAAAAATATTTATGCAGAGAAAAATTTTGAAAAATCAATAAAAAATGCCAGAGTTATAATTGAAAGTATCCCTGAAGATTTGGAAATGAAACAAAAACTCTTCGAGAGGGTAGAACTCATAAATAGTAATTTTTATATGATTTCTTCAAATACTTCTACATTTCCTCTAAAAAAACTTATACAAAAATCACAGTTCAAGGAAAGATATATAATAACACATTATTTTAATCCAGCAGAGATTATACCATTAGTAGAAGTTGTTAAAGGAGAATATACTGATAAAAATGTAGTTGATATAGTTTTAACACTATTAAACAAAACTAATAAATCACCTGTTCTTATAAACAAAGAAATTAATGGATTTATAGCTAATAGACTACAATCCGCACTATTAAGAGAGGCCATATCGTTGATTGAGGCAGGTGTTGCAACACCTGAAGATATTGATAACGTGGTAAAAAATGGGCTTGGTTTTAGATGGGCTTTTTTAGGACCAATAGAGATTTGTGACTTTGGTGGCTGGGACATATGGAGGGAAGTGGTAAAGAATCTTTTCCCTTCTCTGGATAATAAAAGTGATGTTCCAGAGATTATTAATAAGCTTCTTAAAGAAAATAGATTGGGCATTAAAACTAATTATGGCCTTTATAAATATTCAGCTAAAGAGGTTGTATCAAAGATATTAAAGAGGGATAAATCATTTCTAGAATTTTTAAAATTAAGGGAAAAGATTCTGAAAAAGGAGGCTAACCTGTGAATGTATTAATGAACGTTTATAAAATCTTTAGAAATACCATGTTAATTTTTATTGTATTCTCCTACCTACATGGCTACGAGAAATTATATGGCTATGAGAAAGTAGTAAATAAGGAAGTCTTTACATTAGATTCTATTCTTTTAGCAAGTGGTGAAGAATTAAAAAATATTGAGATAGGTTATGAAACTTATGGCACTCTTTCGAAAAATAAAGACAACGTCATTTTGATATGTCACTATTACTCTGGTACTTCTCATGCAGCTGGTAGATATTCAGTAAATGATAAACTTTACGGCTGGTGGGATAAAATCATAGGTAAGGGCAAGGCTGTAGATACTGACAAATATTTTGTTATAGCAAGCGACACACTGCTTAATATCAATGTATATGATGAGAATGTTATAACAACAGGACCTGCATCAATAAACCCACAAACAGACAAACCCTATGGATTGACGTTTCCAATAATTGAATTTAGAGATATCATAAATGTCCAATATGAACTATTAAAATCATTGGGCATTAAACATTTAATTGCAGTTATGGGCCCATCTATGGGTGGTATTCAAACATGGCAATGGGCTGTTTCTTATCCCAATTTTATGGACAAAATAATTCCTGTCATTGCAACCCCAAAGGCTGATGGTTGGCTTATAGGCTGGCTTAATCTGTGGAGTAGACCAATCTTAATAGATCCCAAGTGGAATAATGGCAATTATTATTTTGGCAAAAAACCAGTCAATGGAACAGCTTTGTCACTCCAAATTGTATCCATGTCTGCCAATGGCTCAGGCTGGGCAAATAGCACTTTTGGAAGAAAATGGGCTAATCCCATACAAGCTCCAGAGGATTCTCTGTTTAATCTATTTGCTATTGAAAAAAGTCTAATAGATACATCTCTTTATTCTGCAGCAAATATTGTTGACGCTAATTCAATGCTTTATCTCAATAAAGCTAATGCCTTATTTGATATATCAAAAGACTTCCATTCAATGGAGGATGCTTTAAGAAGCATTAAGGCAGATATTTTAATTATTAATTCTAAAACAGATATACTGTTTACCCAAGATGAGTTTATAAATTATTTAAATATCTTTAAAGAAATAAATAAACCGGTATCACATTTTGAAATAAATTCATCTTTCGGACATTTAGGTGGGCTCTATGATATTGAACAAGCAGGTCAAAGTATAAAAGTTTTTTTAGATAATTAGGTATTTCACGGAGGTCATTATGGATAATATCGCCATACTTGTTCCTATACTAGCCTTAATTGTTCTAGTTATTATGGTATATATGAGGTTTAGCCCTTTAATAGTTGGTCCTGTAGCATCTCTGATAATAATATTCTTATTAAGAATGCCAGTAATCCAAACACTTACAGGACCATACATGGAGGTAGCAGGCAGCTATTTTATCAAATTTTTTCTTATATTTTTAACAGGTGCAATATTTGGTAAAATAATGGAGGATACTGGAGCAGCCGTTTCAGTAGGTAAAACATTGGTAAAGATTATGGGTTCAAAAAGAGCTATTTTAGTAACAGTTTTAATAACAGCAGTTCTAACTTATGGTGGCGTTAGTCTTTTTGTTGTTATATTTGTATCTTATCCACTTGCTTTAGCTCTTTTTAAAGAAGCAAATATTAGTAAAAAGTTAATAGGAGGTTCAGTTGCCTTAGGAGCCTTTACATTTACAATGACTACTCCTGGAACACCACAAATCCAAAATATAATCCCTATGAAATACTTAGGAACTCCAGCTACTGCAGGTTTTATACCTGGTTGGATTGGTGGATTATTAATATTTATATTAGGTATTCTTTATTTGGAATGGGAGAATAAAAGACTTACTAAAAAGGGTATATATTTTGATGCATACCATGAATTAAAAAAGATTCCGGAAGATAAAAAATATCCAAATTTTTTAATTTCAATTTTACCATCAATTACTATAATTACGTTTTTAAATGTATTTAAAATAGATATAGTATACTCACTTACAGCTGGCATTTTGTTAGCCATTATTTTGTTACACAAGTACTTAAATTTTGTCGAGTGGAGAGACTGTTTGAACAAAGGAGCCATTGGATCAACAATGGCAATATTAAACACTGCTGCCGTAGTTGGATTTGGTGGTGTTGTGAAGGCTGCCCCTGTTTTTGATAAAATAGTGGATTTAATAAAGGAAATTAGCATAAATCCCTATTATTTTCCTGCAATTAGTACAACAATTTTATCTGGTTTTACAGGATCGGCTTCAGGTGGTTTAGGTATTGCTTATGAGGCTTTAAATAATCAATTTATAAATTTAGGTATAAATATGGAGGCAATACATCGAATTTCTGCAATGTCAGCTGGTACTTTAGATTCATTACCCCATTGTGGCGCTGTTATCACTTTATTAGTTGTTGCCGGGCTAACACATGCTGACTCTTATAAAGATATATTCATAGTTTCAGTTATTACCCCACTAATTGCAGTTTTTTTTGTGGTGGTTCCTCTCTGTATGGTTATATACTAAGATAAAAGATATATTATAACAAAGTACCAATTTAGATAAAAGGGTATTACCTGACACCTTAGAAACACTGCTCCATTCAAAAATTTTTTCCCTGTCCGAAGGGAAGTTTTTCTTTTGTTAGCAAGTGTATTATTAATTAATTCAGCTGCCAATCATTGCTGTTACAATACCATAGTAAGATAAGCAACAATGTTGTCAAAAGATAATGGAGAATGGTTAAGGTATCATTCAATAAGAGATTTTGTTTTTTTTGCATCATTAAAAAAGGATATGCCATATTTTTCTTTCCCGAAATTTCTTATTATCTCTTGTCCTTTTTCAGATTTTACAAAATCATGGAACTTTATGGCATACTCATTATAATCCGTTTTATTGTATTTCCTTAATAAAATATGATAAATGTTGAGTAAATTGGTATCGCCGCTAAGCAGAAGATCAAGGGATGGATAGTTATGTTTTCCGATAAACCAAGTGGTGTTTTCAGTCATGAAATAACCTTTTTGTTTGTTTGCAACTTTCAGGGACTCTGTCATATTATTTTTGGTTACAATGTACCATTTGCCACTTGGGACTATGCCAGCCTCCTTCCATATTTCCATCTCTTTCACATAGGTTCCTGAATTATCTCCTCTTGAAAAGAACTTAACTTTTTTTCGGCTATTTGTTTATAAACATCTACTGCATTTCTAATTTTTTTTATTCCAGCAGGATCATCCTTTGGTCCTACTATGCAGTATTCATTAGAGCCTATTAAGGTCCTCTTATCAGCCCACCCCTCTTTGATGGCTTGTATTTCAGCTTTTTCAGAATGAACCAGAATTAAATCCACTTTTTTATTTTTTAACAGTTGGAGAGCTTCACCAGAACCTGCATATATAAAACATAAAGTAGTATCATAGTTTTCGTTATAAGCGTCAGCAAGAGCTTTAAGTAATCCCAACCTACCAAGGCTTCCCGTAGCAACCTTGATCTGATTAGATCCCCCACCATATACCTCTGTACACATCGAATCTCCAAAGCTCTGAGATGGAACAATAGTAAATAAAGATAATATTATTAAGGAACATAATACAAAATTTTTTTTTAAGCATAAATTGCCTCCAAATTATAATTATAATATATATAATGTACTAAAATATTTTATCAATGATTAATCTTAATGCTTAACTATGGAAAGCAGCTTTAGTTTTAAAATATATCTTTAAAATAATAAATTGCTTAGAGTAATATACTGTTGTCATGTCCTATAATTCCTGATAAATTTGAATTAACAGAAATAATTTTTCTGGAAAATACTACATAAAGACAGTTACACAATTTTTATCCTTCTCCAGAAGCTAAAAATAACTATATTTAGCAATTCCAAAACAAATCATCATAGATCACAATTTAAAAGATAAATACTTGCCCCATTAATTTTGTAATGTTAAATTAATTAGAAAACAATTAGAATTGAACTGATATCATTAATAGCTATCAATTATCAATGTATGTTATTGCATCACTTGTAAAAAGTAAATACCAGACATTTTCGATTTCACTTTCGATTTCAGTTTTTTTGAAAAACTTAAAGTTTTCTTTTGATTCAATTAATGAAATGATGCTTGATCTCTATAAGAATAGATCATTAAAGCCGAAAGATATTGCTTTAAATTGGATAAATGAGAATGAAGATATTGTGGGAAAATGGCTAAAAGGAGCAAAAACAGCAGATGGACAAAGTGATGCTTCTAAATATATAATAAGCCTCCATACAAATTAGTCCTCCTTTTACTTATAGAATTCATTAAGCTATTAAGTTATAGTTAAAAATGATAGAGTGTAGTTCTTTTTGTTTGAAATATAAGTAGTTTCAAGTTAATATGCCTTTATATAGTAACATTTAATGTATTAAAGGTTTTAGAATAATATTAAAATCAATATGAGGCTTCATGATAGAAAAAGATCCTTGGGGAAATGTAAAGATTAATTTTGAAAAATTAAAGATGAAAAATTCTAAATTTGGAATTTATATTGTTCTCGCAATAGTTCTATTTGGCTGGTTATTGACCGGTATCTACATTGTGGATGCTGACGAAAAGGCTGTTATAAAGAGGTTTGGTAAAATTGTAAAGGAAGTAGGACCAGGACCTCACTACCACCTACCTTTCCCTTTTGAAACAGTTGATAGGGCTAAAATAACAAAGGTACATAGGTTAGAAATAGGCTATAGAAGCGATAGATTTGATAGAGCTCGAGTAGTTGCAAAAGAGTCACTTATGCTAACGGGGGATGAAAATATTGTAAGTATTGATTTTATTGTGCAATATAGAATTAGAGATCTCAAAGATTACCTATATAATATTGTTAATGTAGAAAAAGCTATTAAAGATGTTGCTGAGGCAACAATAAGAGAAGTAGCTGGTAAAGAAAAGATTGATGATATTTTAACAGTTGGCAAGGGAAGGATTCAGGCGGAAGTAATGAAGAGTTTGCAGGAAATATTAGATAATTATAAAAGCGGGGTATATATTGTAGCTGTTCAACTGCAAGATATTTCTCCTCCAGAAGAAGTTGATGCAGCATTTAAGGATGTGGCAAGTGCCAGAGAAGATAGAAATAGATTTATTAATGAAGCAGAATCGTATAGAAATGAAATTATCCCAAAAGCAAGAGCAAAGGCAGCCTCTATGTTATATCAGGCAGAAGCATATAGTTCAGAGCAGGTAGAAAAGGCTAAAGGTGACTCTACTAAATTTTTACAGATATTAGAAGAATATAAAAATGCTCCAAATGTTACAAAAAAGCGCTTATACTTAGAAAATGTAGGCAATTTTTTGAGTAAAAGTAAAAATTATATATTTGATTCTAATATAGAGAAAATTAGCCCATTTATAGGGTTAGATAGTATAAATAAAGAAGGAGTGAAGGAGTGAAAAATTCTATATTTTCTATTATTTTAATTTTTTTGATTGGCATATTGGTTATATCCTTTACAGCTCTTTTTACAGTTGATGTAACCGAGCAGGCATTGATTATACAGATGGGAAAGCCTGTCAGAATCATAAAAGAACCCGGCCTGCACGGTAAAATTCCTTTTATTCAAGCAGTTACAAAATTTAGTAAAAAATTGTTAGAATATGATGCTAACCCTTCTGAGATTATTACAAAGGATAAAAAAATATTAGTAATTGATAACTATTGCAGATGGAAAATAGAAGACCCTCTTAAATTTTATTTAAATGTAAGAGATGTTCCTGGAGCTCTTGCAAGATTAGATGATATTATATACTCTGAAATGAGGATAGAACTAGCACAACATACATTAATTGAAGTTGTCTCAGTTAATAGAAACCAAATAATGCATAATGTTACAGAGCTTTCAAAACAAAAGGCCAAGGAATACGGCATATATATAGAAGATGTGAGAATTAAAGGAGCAGATTTACCACCTGAAAATGAACAGAAAGTATATGACAGGATGAAGGCAGAGCGTAATAGAATTGCTAAACAATATAGGTCTGAAGGTATGGAAGAATCAGAAAAAATTAAGGCAAAAGCAGATAAAGAAAGTAGAGTAATAATTGCAGAAGCCTATAGAAAAGTCCAAGAAATTAAAGGCAAAGCAGATGCTGAGGTTATAAAAATAACGGCAAATGCCTACAATAAAGACATAAATTTTTACGAATTTACTAAATCACTTGAAGTTTATAATAAAATAATAAAGGAAGATAGCGACCTCTTCATGTCTACTGCTGGTAGATTATTTCAGTTTTTAACAAGCAATTAGGAACTTTATTTTTTACAACAAATTATAATTATATATTATTCACTTTAGGTTTGTATTAATAACATTAGAGTCCTATATATAATTCCATTGTACAATGAAATTACATAATAATTGAAGTAACTAACCTATTGCCTCACATAAAAATCTATACAAAAGCATATATAATTTTTCATAACCCAGGTTTGTCAAAAAGTGACCTAAATAATTGATAGATAAGAAAAAGAGCTTTGCTCCTTTTCTACGTTTCTTTTAAGAAAAGAAAAAAATATTGGATAAAGACCTGATATGTTAAATTAAAACATAAAGGGACAACCTTTTGTAGAAAACGATATTTTTTTATGTTGTTATTATAGGAGTTTTAAAGGTGTGTAACCTCTTTATGTTTGATTTGTAACTTAAGGATTTTCAATTTATTGTAATGTGAAAATATGATTATCTTCTGACAGCTTTTAGTATATTATGTATTAAGGTGTACCCCAATGTCTAGACTAAAATTAGCACTTTTTAAGGTGTATTATTTTTTTATTTATATCGTTTTTCATATAATTTAAATATATTTCTTCAGGTGTTGCATAATTTAATCCCTCATGGATTCTCTCTGTATCGTAAAACTTAAAATATTTATTTAGGTTGTGGTAGGCATCTTTAACAGTTTCATAATTGTTGATGAAAACTAAATAGCAGACATCTTGTTGTGCATAGGTAAACATAAAGGGGCAACCCCTTTAGAACCCCCTTATAATAATTGAATGAGAGGAATATCATTTCTTAAAAAACTTCCCCACTTTAGTGAAAAAGTAAATTAACTTGTCTCGCTCAGCTTGATATTTAAATAATTGATAATGTTTTGACAGTGAGACAATTACTTAGATAATTTTATATTTATTTTCGACTAATGAAGAAAAATCTACATTTTTTTTCTTAATCCATTTGCCTGGGATTAAAAGTGTTGTCTTAACAACACCTGGCAGCCTTCCAATATCCACTGAACCAGTTATTGTTGCTCTGTTTTTAATCTCATCTACTGATTTCTCAAAAAATGTAGCTATTCTTGTTAGTGAATTATAGGCTGCTTCATTTAGATCTTTACCACTGCCAATAAATTGCAAGGGATACATATCAATATCTAATTCTATATCATATCTATTTGCTAACTTTATTATTTGATCTTTTTCTGTTCCTTTAAAGAGTTTAATAATAGGTGGAATGTCTCTATTTAATGGCAAAACTATAGGCCCATCAATATTTAATCCCTTTATTAATGAAAGGTCTAATACAACTTCTGCACTAACGTCAGTAGTGTGCCCTGCAATTTCCCCATTTCCTTGCATAGCATGAACATCACCTACATATAAACCTGCGCCTTTTACTTTTACCGGGCAAATTAATATAGCACCTTCAGTAACAGAATTACAATCCATGTGACCATCTGTTCTCAAATTTAATTCTTCTTTTTCTATTGAATAATTATGCTTCGCATTAATTAAAAACTGGCTAAAATCACCCGCATTGTGGGATGAGGGCATCTTTATTGCAGGGCAAGTCCCAATATTGCCTATCATTGGCATAATTCTTGTGGAAACAGGCTCAAAATCGGCACGTGCGAGAATATTGCAAGAATATTGCTTTGAATATGAAGGAAGACTACTAAAATGTTTTGCATTTGTCGCTA
>DHGE01000006.1 GCA_002402635.1 Deferribacterales bacterium UBA4806 | reverse complement strand
GTTTCCTCTGAAGCACTTGATATAACCTGAGTATTGTCATTAGCTTTGGCAAGAGCATTAAGCTGTTCTTCTATGGTAGTTCCTATTCGTTCTGTACCCTCATAAACTTTATCTACAATGTTTACTATTTCTTTGAATATTTTATCTGTGTTATTAACTTCGTTTATAGATTTGTCCACTGAAGTTGATGTTTCATTCATCTGCTTTTGAATAATAGAGTTACCTTCTGATATATTCCTTATTATTCCACCTATCTCTTTTGTAGAAGTGGTGGTTTTCTCTGCTAACTTTCTTACTTCTTCAGCTACCACTGCAAAGCCACGACCAGCTTCTCCTGCCCTTGCTGCCTCAATGGCAGCGTTTAATGCTAATAAATTAGTTTGATCTGCAATATCATTGATAACATTTAGTATAGAACCTATTTGACTTGTTGATTTACCAAATTTGTTCAACTGATTAGACAAGTTAATACTGTTTTCCTTCACCTGATCAATAAGAGAAACAACTGATTGCAGATGTTGACTGCCTTCATAGGTTTTATCTCTGGCTTGTGATACGCTACCTTTGTTGTCTTTTATTATGTCTCTCATAGAACTACCTGTAGCGGTTAATTCTTCTATTGTAGAGGCAACTTCTGAGAGTTGACCAGTTTGTTCTTCCACAGTTCTGCTTGTTTCCTCCATTGATGAGGATACTTGAGATGATGATGAGGCAACAGCCTCTGCCATAGATTTTACTTTCTTAATTATGTCAGCTATAGTATCTATAAATTTATTATAATAGTTAGTTAAAAGGTAAAATTCATCTTTTGATTTGACTGAGAGTTTCTGGGTGAGATCGACTTCGCCACTGAATATTTTTGTTAATGAATTGGTTAAAGTATTAATATGTTTGTTTATAAAAATATTAAAAAGATAGTAGATGCCAAAAGATAGTAGAATAAATAATATAATACAGGAGATAATTAAAATTGTAAGAGTATCATAAGCTTTAGCTAATATCAAACTCTCAGGCACATCATAGGATATATACCATTTTTCCTCCATATTTTCTAAAGAAATGGGTTTAGGTGGTTGAAAGTAATGTTTTTTAGTGCCTCTGAATGTATCAACAAACTGTTCTTTACCACTAAGTATATTTGTTATTGTAGAATTCATTTCTTTTGTAACATCTTTATTTAGAATGAATTCATCTATAGTATGTGAAACAATTTCTTTTTTGTCATTAACAATGAAGGTATAATCACCTTGATTTAATGTAAAAATTTTTGAATAATTTTTTGCAAAATAGTCTAAATCTAATATCAATGTAATCATACCAATAATTTTTGAATCATAGTAAACAGGTACACTAATAGGAAGGGCAGGTGAACCTGTTGCAATAGAATGATATATTCTGCCAATATAGTAACTTTTGCCCTGCAATATCTGTTTAATCCAGTTTTCATTTGGCACATGTTGCCCTACAAGATTATTATGAATTGGTGATATTAAAAAATCTCCATTTTCTATTGTTATATTTCTGCCATTCAATTCTAAATTAAATTGTCTATCATTGTTTAAAATAAAAGCTACAACACCACTCACTGATGGTGAATAATTTATTGATTGCTTCAATATATCATTAGCTTTTTCTCTCGCAATTAAATCTTCAGGATTTCTTATTGCATTTTTTATATTATCACTTTCAGCTATTACCTTTAAAAAATCAACTGTTTCAAGAAGAAAATTTGATATATCGTTTGAGATACCTTCTACAGAGGATCTTGCAGAAGTTTCGTAGTCTACAATTGTATGTTTTACCTCCTTTTTGAAGAGTATAATGGCAAAAATAATCAGTAATAGTAGAATAACAGCATTAGCGACTAATATAAATTTTATGGAAAGTTTATTAAAGAATCTGATTTTATCCATTCTACCACCCAAGGCAGCTAATACTAAAGATAAATTGCCTAAAAATTACATAAATATTCTTCAGTAGTATATATGATAAATATATCTGACACAACTATATTTGGGGTCAAGTCTTTTTTTTCTTTATAAATTCAAAAGCCTCATAATCATTCCTTTTCCTTTGTTGTGTTCTCCTTAACAGTTCTTTCTCTGATAATTCCTGCAGTATCAAGCCAAGTGGTTTGTTAATAAATTTGTGTGACTTCCTTCGTATATTTATAATTCTTGTAATTTTATACACGAGTTTATCCGAATCTATCAGGAATTATAGGACATAACTTACCTGTTGTAGGGCTATTAATTATTAAAAATGCAGATGATGATTTATTTATTAATTTTTTCGAGATAAATGGTCTGTGTTGGGTAGGCCATTGAAATATTTCTTGCTTCAAGTTCTTCTTTGATCTTGAGATGAATTTTCTCATTAATATCCATATAGAGATTATAATCAGGACTTACGACATAATAAACAACTTCAAAGAGAAGCGCAAAATCTCCAAACTTGTGAAAATTAGCTCTATCAAATCTCGTCAGTTCTACCGACTCGATAATATCTCTAACAATTTGTGGAATAACTTTTAACTGTTCAACCGTTGTTTGATAAGTCACCCCAAAGCTAAAGGCGACCCTTCTTGTTTCCATTTTTTTATAATTATGGATCCTGACAGAAGTTAATTCTCTATTTGAAATAACAACCTCTTCGCCCCACAAGGATTTAATTCTTGTGGTTTTTACTCCAATTTTTTCCACTGTGCCCAATTCTTCACCTACTATTATAAAATCCCCCAACTCAAATGGCCTATCAAGGTATATAGCAAAGGAACTAAAAAGATCACCCAGTATATTTTGAATTGCAAGAGCAGCAGCAATACCACCAATACCTAATCCAGCAATCAGGGAATTTATATTTATCCCTAAATTAGAAAGTATCATGAGGATACCAAGTCCCCATAAAGTACCCTTAAGAATCTTGCTAATTAGTTCAGTGGTAGTTTTCGGTAACTTTGTTGCCTTTACTCTCAATACATAATCAATCAAAATTTGAATAGAAATAATTGCTAAATAGATGATCCAGATAATGAGAATTGAATCTAATAATCGCTGTAATTTGGGAGAAATTGATAAAAATCTTAAAGCGATAAATAAGGATAAATAAATAACAAAGGGAAATTTAATTATCTGAACAACTTTTAAGAGAAGGTCATCAAATTCATTCTTCGTTTTTAGAACGATACTTTCAATTCGTTTAAATATAAATTTTCTTAAAACTGAAAAAATCAGTAATAATACAATAAAGAATATTATAGAAAAAATGTATCCTCTTATGGAATTGTTCCATATAGCATAATTCAGAACATCATTTAAAAAAGTTGGCATATTCATTTGCTCTCCATTAAGTTCAAAAGCACATTACAAATGCAGTATGTTGAGCCTTTCAGATGGTTTCATATAATTTTGTTTTGGCTGCCAGTCTTGCAAGAGCACACTAATGCAGTAACAATATATAAGTTAAGTATGATTAAATATCAACCATTTTTTGCCTGAAGTGTATTAATATAATTATAGAGTGAATTAAATTATTTCTACTATTCTGCCCAGAGATTGAGCTATTCCATAAGGTTTATATGGATATTTATCAAAAACATCTCTATTTCTGTTTAACCAGATTGATTTTATACCAGCCGATGTTGCCCCAGCAATATCCCAGGAATTAGAAGAAATAAAAAACACACCCGAAAATGTATAATTATTCAAAAAATTCATACATCAGAATTTATCACTAAATTATCTGTAGGGCAAAGCTTTTTTGTGAAATGTGCCTGTGAAAAAGGGTATTACTACGCCAAATAGAAGAGCAAATAAAAACATTACAATAATAAAATTTCTTAATCCCCACATCATTATCAATAATGGTGTTAAAGCTGTGATAAAACCACCTCCAAAAAAGGGTTCATATATTAGTTGTTTGAAGGCAAATGCCTCTGATGCTTCTGTTTTAAAATGTGGATCAACCACACGAAGGAGCATAATACCCATAGCAGTTACACCTGTTTCCATACCAAATTCAACAATTGATTTTTCAAACCAAGCGCCAGAGAGCATTCTTGGTGCAACAAACCATGTTATAGTGACAATATAAGTGATCCCAACAATCATAAGTAGAGAAAATGGCAAGGCATATTGAATTAATACCGGAATACTAATACTTGCAATAGCACTTGTAACAAGAATCTCTAAAGCTAACCCTTGAAGCCTTTCAATGCTCTGCCTGTCTATAAGATGGGCAATTTTACATTTCATAAAGAATAATTGCACAATCATTCCACCTAACATGCACAAAGGAAAGGTTGGCACAGCGTTAAGTGCTGCTCCAATATAAATATTGCCTGTTAACTCTCTTAAGAAAATACCAGTTCTGGCTAAAAAGGCATCAAAAAGGTAACCTAAGAACATTGAAATAAATATTATTGCAAAGTGAAATGCTAATGGTTCAATGGATTCACTGGCAACAGTAGCTTTTGAAATGGTATATCTTTTTTCTTGGGGTATTATACCAACTCTAATTTCTTCTGGTAATTCCTGTGGCTTTTCAAGTATTTTTGTATAGCCCCTTCTTGCTACCATATTAATGAGAATTATACCACCTATAGTAGAGGTTAAAATTCCAACAGTTGCAGAAGTCAGCCCTAAATCTGCACCTGCTGGAAACCTCCAGCCTATTTCTGGTATTCCATTCTTAAATAGGTCCATCATGCCACCAGCAGTTCCGTGGCCTCCAGCAAAACCTATCTCTAAAAGTGTGCCAAAGGTAGGGTCAACACCAAATAAAGGTATAAGAACAAGTAGTGTTAAAAGGCCAGCTATTGCATGCTGCATTGGGCCACCTACAATCATTGAGTAACTGAGCATTGGCCCAGAATTCTTAATTATTTCACTACCCCTTGGTAATGTGATGCCAAGAAACATTGTTGCAAAAACGACGTCTATTAATCTTACTGGAAGTGTTCCAAAACCAATCCTTATGGTTTCAAGTATATTAATGAGATTATTATTGTTGATAAATTTCCCAAAAATAGAGGGACCGAAAAACAATCCAATAAATCCAGCAATTACACTGGCAGGTAATAATATTTTTTGAAAGAAAGTAATTTTTACTCTCAAGAATTTGCCGAGTAAGAGAAATATGGAAATAAGGCAGAGATAAGCAAAAAGTGTTCCAACTTGAAGCCCTGTAAATGGTTGAGTTATCCAGCTAAAAATATCCATTTCTACAGTTTGTATTATATAGTATATATATTTAGTTTTTGCAACATAAAATTATAATTTTGTTTTATAACGAACATTGTATTTGTTTGAATATAATTTTATTTTTTAAATTCTAAATGAAATTAATTGATTCAATTTAAACTTTTATCTATCTCATAAATGTATTACAATATATGTAATATTATTAATTATTTTGGGGGTTTATATGAAACAATATAAAACTTTGTTAGGTGGTAAATGGGTTACATTAGAAGAAACAATTGAAGTAAAAAATAAGTTTACTGGTGAACCTATAGGAACTGTACCTAAATCAAATGAAAAAGATGTGGAACTAGCTGTTAATACAGCTGAAAAGGCTTTTAATGATTTTAAAAGATATCCTTCATATAAAAAATCGGAGATACTATTACAAACAGCAAGACTATTGAACGAAGAAAAAGAAAAGTTTGCAGAAATGTTGGCAAAGGAAGTTGGTAAAGCATGGAAATTTTCTTTAGGTGAGGTAGAACGTGCCATTGAAACCTTTAATTTTGCTGCAGAAGAAGCTAAAAGTATACATGGGGAAACTGTACCAATGGATGCTAGTCCCTCTGGTGTTAATAGAGCAGGCTATTATTATAGAGTTCCTGTGGGTGTAGTTGCAGCAATTGCCCCTTTTAATTTTCCATTAAATCTTGTAGCTCATAAAGTTGCCCCAGCTATTGCTGCAGGAAACACTGTTGTATTAAAGCCAGCTTCAGCTACGCCTATAGTGTCGTTAATGCTGGGGGAAGTGCTTCTCAAGGCAGGTCTGCCTGCTGAGGCCTTGAAT
>DHGE01000030.1:5393-5555 GCA_002402635.1 Deferribacterales bacterium UBA4806 | reverse complement strand
ATCATCATGTATAGTGAGTAATTTACTTTGAGGTATATTAAATTTTTTTAAAGCTTTGGCAATGTAAATACCACTTTCATTCATATAGCAATATGGTTTAAATAAATATAAACAATGTCCATTCAAATTTGATACCCAGAAATCTCCAATATTTTTTCGCAT
>DHGE01000030.1:0-5357 GCA_002402635.1 Deferribacterales bacterium UBA4806 | reverse complement strand
CCTAATCCTACTACTAAGTATTTCATTAGATCTTAATCATCACCATCATAAAAAAGTGAAGTAATACTTTCTTTATTATGAAGCCTGATTATTGCTTCAGCTATGATGTCATCGACAGGAAGGATTTTAATTTTTGATATAGATATTTTTTCTTTTGAAATTTCAATAGTATTTGTAATTATCAATTCATCAATTGGGCTATTTAATATTCTCTCAATAGCCGGTCCGCTTAGAACTCCATGAGTAGCTGCTGCTTTAACAGACTTTGCCCCCTTTAGGAGTACCGCGTTAGCTGCTTCTGTCAATGTTCCTGCAGTATCTATCATATCATCTATGATAATTATATTTTTATTTTCTACCTCTCCAATAACATTCATTGCTTTTGCAATATTAGGACCTGTACGTCTTTTATCAATAATGGCTAGAGAACAATTTAATTTTTTTGCATATGCTCTAGCACGTGTCACACCACCTGAATCGGGTGATAAAACCACATACTCCTCTCCATATATACCCTTATCAATTAAATATTTTGTTATAATTGGTGTAGCATATAAATTATCAACAGGTATATCAAAAAAACCTTGAATCTGCCCTGCATGTAAGTCCATAGTTAGTAATCTATCTAATCCTGCTTTAGTTAACAGATTGGCTATTAACTTTGCACTTATGGCCATCCGGGGTTCTACTGTTCGATCTTGTCTACCGTAGCCAAAATATGGTATTACTCCCGTGATTGAATTAGCAGATGCACGTCTCAAAGCATCAATCATGATCATCATTTCCATGAGATGAACTTCGGCAGGAGAACTTGTCGATTGGATAAGAAACACATCTCTACCTCTGACAGATTCATTAATTCTTACATAAATTTCACCATCACTAAATTTGCTTACAGTCGCTTCTCCAAGCCTCAATCCCAAGATTTTAACAACTTCCTTCGCAAGTGATAGATTAGAGTTCCCACTAAATATCAAAAAATCCATATTAGAATGCACATAACACCTCAACTAAATATTTGTTAACTTATATACTTTTAAATCATTAAAATTGTGATGAAAATAATTATAAGCATTTATCAAAGCTAACTTTGATGAAAATATGCCAAAAAAAGCAGATCCACTGCCAGTTACAAGGCTTGCATCAGCTCCATGTTTTTTTAGAAGTTTTTTTAATTCCATTATATACGGCTCTTTATAGAAAACAGCCTCTTCCAAATCATTGTGTATATATTTCATTAAATTGTTATAAAATAATAGATTGCTCTTTATGGTTGGTGGTTCTAATGTTATATTTACATATCCACTTTCATATATTTCCTTTGTTAATAAAGAAATGGGGGGTTTAAGCAATAATATATAAAATTTTGGTAATATTATTTCGTTAGAAATAATATTACCAATTCCAGTGACTATTCTAGCCCCTGTATATAAAAAGTATGGGGAGTCAGCACTTAAAGTAGATAACAAACTATTCTTTTCTTCAAGCGATAGTGGAAGTTTATATAGTTTCGTTAACAACTCAAGGAAAACTGATGCATTACTACTACCACCACCCAAACCTGCACCAATAGGTATATTTTTATATAGTATAACTTTGCAAGGCTTTATATTATATTTGTCTTTAAGTTTTAAATAAAGTTTATATATAACGTTTTTTGTACTATCAGACAATTCTATTATATTAGATTGGATACAAAATTTTTCATTCTTCTTTAAAGCTACGAAATCGAATAAATTCACACGTGTTATTAAAGAATATAAATCATGATAACCGTCAGCTCTTTTTGATGTTACATATAAAAATAGGTTTATCTTAGCATAACTATATGCTTTTAACATTTATAAAAATTTTATTTTCAAAAAAGTTTTTTTATCTTTATAGGTTATTCCATTAATTTTATCATTGTTGTATTCATATTTAATATATTTTTCATCGTCTTCAATCAAATAAATAAGTAGATTATTATTAGCAAAAACTTTCTTATCATTTTTGCTAAATAAGTAATGATCCCCTAATACATAAAAACTAAATTTTTTATCTGGAAGTAAATTAGGAATTTTAAATATTTCAAGCATATCCTTTAAATCATCTTTTTCCATTAAGGCTTTAATTCCTTTGTCAAGATCATCTTTTTCATCAACATAGATCACATTATCTACAACTCTCACAGACAATACTCTTCTATTAAAGGGGCCTAATACATTGACATATAAATTTGCACAATCATTCTTAATGATACCTTTAAATTCTCTGTTTATATAATCATTTTTGAGAAAGATCTTGGCTTTTTTCTCATAATTGCAATAAGTTTTATTTTTTTCCTTTACTTTTATGAGTATCTCATCCTTTGAAAGTTTAGAATAGTCTGCTTTCAAAACATCATGTTGTCTATAAGAACAGGATGCTAATATTAATAACAATACAAAACTAATTCTCTTGAATAATTTCATCGATGCTTTTGTTAACCCCCAAAGCTTTCATTATTGCACGCATATGTTTTATAAACTCTTCTTCTTCTGGGTCATATTTTAAAGCTTTTCTCTGCCATTCATAAGCTTCCTGATACCTATTCATTCTATATAAAACCCATGCCATACTATCTATATATGCTGGATTATCAGGGTCCTTTACTAGTGCTTTATTTATTAATCTATAGGCTTCATCTAATTTTTTATTAAGTTCTGCATATAAATAGCCTAAAAAATTAAGAAAAATTGGATTTTCTGGTTCTAACGATAAGGCATTATTAATTATTTTCTCACATTCTTCATATTGTTTCATCTCCTCATATAGTGAGGCTAATTCAAAAAGCACTTCTAAGCTATTAGGGTAATGGGAGTAAGCATCATTTAAAATTTTCAGAGCCTTATTCATGTTTTTCTGCTTCTTATATAATAGTGATTTTATCAAATAATATTCTACATCAATGTCATCATTAGTTAAGTTATTCAATATTTCTGAAGCCTCATCAAATTTACCTAAGTTAATAAATGTTATTGCAAGTCTCTTCTTTGCAAATGCAAAATCATCTCTTAATTCTAAAACTTTTTTATAGTAATTTACTGCATTTTCATAATCTCTTAACAATTCATTAGAAAATCCTATAAAATAGAGTGCTTGATAGTCTGTAGGATCTATTTCAACAGATTTTAGAAAAGATTCCCTTGCCATTTTAAAGTCTTTTTTATCTATATAGAGTAATCCTATTTGCTTTAGGATAAGTGCCTTTGGTTTCCCCTTAAGCCTCTCTACAATTAAACTAAAAGTTTCAACTGCCTTATCAATATCTCCTGTCTGTTTATAAAGTTCAGCCAATCTCTCTTCAGCTACTAATATATCACCATATTTTTTCAAAACATCATTTAATAACTTTATTGCTTCTTCATAATTTTTTTCTAAAATATTAATCTCTGCAAGGTTCAAATATGACTTCACATGTTGGCCAAATTCAATTGCCTTTAAGTATTCGCCTTTCGCTTTTTGTAGAAGGTTGAGTTTAGTATACAAGACACCTTTCCTGTAATAATATTCAGGATTTCTATCTTTTTCTGTTAACTTATTATATAGTTCAATAGCACTAGAATAATCTTTTTTATCTTCATAACACTCAGCAGTTGCCAATAAATAAGTGTCTTTATCATCAATTTTTATAGCTTTCTCTAAATATGGGAGTGCGCTCTCACAATCTTTATATATTTTCCCATATAATATACCTAATTTGAAAAGTAGCTCTGGATCTTCTGAATACTCAAGCCCCTCTTTTATTGTTAACTCAGCCTTTTCAAATTCTCCTTTACTTATGTATATATTTGCAATTGCACTATATACATAGGTGTCTTTTATTTCCTTATTCAATGCCTTTAATAGCTCCAAGGCCTTGTCAAGTTCACCTTTGTTATAAAAATATGAAGCTTGAAGCTGCTTTGAATAATAATCTTCATTTATACTAAAACTGAGATTAGCATATGTGCACCCAATAATAGAAATGGTTATTATAAAAAAAAGTCTTTTCAATTTATATCATCAACTCTTCAAGATAGTTTGTGTTAACTTCACCATTAACAAAATTATTATCAAATAAAATTCTTTTATGCAGTGGAATTATGGTATCTATACCCTCTATAATAAATTCCTCTAAGGCTCTACGCATCTTCATAATTGCTTTAAATCTATCATCATCATATACTATTAATTTAGCAATTAATGAATCATAGTAAGGAAGTACAACGTAATCTTGATAGCAGACTGAATCTATTCTAACACCAGGACCTCCTGGTGTGTAGTAACCGGTAATTCTACCTGGCGATGGCCTAAATGTTTCTGGGTTCTCTGCATTAATTCTCACTTCAATAGCATGACCCTTTAATTTAAGATCCTCCTGTTTTAAGTTTAAAGGTTCACCTGCTGCTATTTTTATCTGCAATTTTATAAGGTCTAAAGATGTGACCATCTCTGTAACGGGATGCTCAACTTGTATACGTGTATTCATCTCCATAAAATAGAAATTTCCTTCACTATCGACTAGATATTCAATAGTTCCACTATTTTGGTAACCAAGTCTTTTCATTGCGTCAACTGATACCTTACCCATTTTTTCTCTTAAAGCCTTATCAACAAATGGACTTGGAGCTTCTTCTAAAATTTTCTGATGTCTTCTTTGTATAGAACAATCCCTTTCAAATAAATGAACTACATTACCAAATGAATCACCAAAAATTTGCACTTCTATATGTTTTGGTTTCATTATATATTTTTCAACATATATATCGTCATTACCAAAAGCTTTTTTTGCTTCGTACTTGGCCATATTAAATGAATTTATAAATATTTCCTCATTTTCAGCCATCCTCATCCCTTTTCCGCCACCTCCTGCAGAGGCTTTGATAATAACTGGGTAGCCTATATCTCTTGCGATATTAAGGCCTTCATCAAGAGTTTTTATAACTCCATCGCTACCAGGCACTGTCGGAACTTTGAGGCTTTTCATTACTTCCTTTGCCTTAGACTTATTACCCATCATATCAATATGCTCAGGATTTGGCCCTATAAATTTAAATCCACATTCTTCACATATTCTTGCAAAATCTGTATTTTCGGCTAAAAAACCATAACCAGGATGAATTGCATCTGCTCCAGCAATTTCTGCTGCCGTAACAATGTTTCTTATATTTAAATAACTTTCATTAGCACTATAAGGTCCAATACATACAGCCTCATCAGCAAAAGCCACATGAAGTGATTCATTATCAACCTGTGAATACACAGCAACTGTGCCTATATCCAATTCCTTACATGCTCTTATTATCCTTAAGGCTATTTCGCCTCTATTAGCTATTAATATTTTCTTAAACATT
>DHGE01000054.1 GCA_002402635.1 Deferribacterales bacterium UBA4806 | reverse complement strand
CAAATATTAATCCTTTACCTGGATCTCTTGCTGAAAATATAGATATTGAAAAGAATGTAGATATTTTTAGTCTTTTACATGGCAAAAATGGTAAAATTCAACTCATTGAAGCTGAAAAAATGGGCTTAGGCAGCCTTAGTTATACAATTGAAAAAGTGGGAGACTAATTTATTTGCTTGCCAGTCCCTTAAGACTGACTGTCAGAACCGGGCAGGGAGCCTTTCTGATCACTTTTTCAGTAGTGGAGCCAAAGAGCACGTGTTCAAATCCACTTCTTCCATGTGTGCCAATAACAATCATATCTGCATTAATTGCTTTTGCTTCTTCAATTATTTCTATGTGTGGGACACCTTTAATTATCTTTTTATTGTAGTTAATCTTTTCAAGATCGTGTCTTAAAGTGTTACAAAAATCCTCTAATTGTTGTTTTGTGCTATCTTCTAGCTCTTTTTCTACATTCTTTAATGTCGCTTCTGGCAAATAAAAGGCTACAACTTGTGCTTCATCCAATTGAACATGCAATATTTCTAGCTCAGCATTAAAGACCTTGGCAAATTGTATTGCATAATCTAAGGCTTTTTTTGAAGTATCGGAAAAATCTGTAGGACATAAGATTTTTTTTATATTATTCATATTTAGTACCTCCTTTTATACTATATTGTAGCATAAGGATAATATAACGTAAAGTTAACCTCTTTAATATTAATATACTTATATATAGCATAATGATATTTAATCTTATGTGCACTCCCAAAGCTTGAAGGCTATATTTCTTCTTTCTCATTTTTTTCTAAGTTCTTTTCTTCCAGATATTTTTTACATTCATCTGTTGAAGTAGTATGTTTGATTTCTGTATCAATCACCGCCCTTTCACTAAAAAAGGCTCTACCTAATAAAATGGGAGTATCAAATTTGCTTCTATTAGCAATATTAAATTTTTCATTATATAGTTTTCCATTCATACAAAAGGAAAGCTTAATAATTGGCCTTTTCTCATCGGGACTATTTTTCTGTTTTATCTTTGTATAGCCCATTAAAATCTCCTTAATCTTTATAGCTTCCATACTATTGTCTCCTGGCCAATCATATGTAAATTCAAGCCATTTCTTACCATTTTCTTTGTATATTTTAACATTACTTCCATGGATTGAATTCATTTTAGCACCAGTGTCCAGTTTGGCTGTCAATTCCTTTTGTATTGGGATTATGACAACATTTTCATAAATACCCATTAATTTCTTCCCATTAACTGTTAATGCACATAAATTGGTAACTATCATAGAAAATAATAGTATAATCTGTGTTAACTTAATCATATGACCTCCTATAAAATGGATTATTTTGATTTTTTGATTTAGCAAAAGTGCTAAAATATTTTATAATTATAAGAATTATTATAATAATAACAAGTTCATATTTAATTGTTAATTTTTAAACAGATAATGCCTGAATATAATAGGCTTTTCCCCTTTTTAAAGAGAGGAATTTCATAATATTGTTACCAACTTTCTTTTGTGATATATATAAATTATAAATAAATCCAGATATTGAAGTGTCTCCTACAAGAAGATACCCATAAATTTGATCATCCTTTAGATATATTCTTCTAAAAATTTCTTCATCACAATAAGTATAGGGATCTCCTTCAAAATAGCCTGCTGAAATAATTGGAAATTCAATATGTTTTTTCAAAACATTTGTATTTAATGAGCCTCTGAATAAATTTTTATTAAAAAGGATATCATAAGCAATGCTTCTTGCCTGTGATCTGGCATTTGGATATGTAGCATAGACGCCTGATTTTTGTGTAATCATGTGCTTCGTTGAAGCCACATCACCTGCAACGTAAACATCATTATGATATTTCAAATCAAAATCTACTTCAATTCCCTTTGTATTAACACCTAACATTTCTGTATTTGGTATAACTCCAATAGTCACTATTAAAAGTTCTGCTGCTAATGAATCTCCATTATCTAGTGTTACTCCTTTTAATTTACCACTATCAACAATGATATTTTTTACAACACTTTTTAAAATAATATTAATGCCTGTCTTTTCTCTCAATTTTTCTGTAGCATAGATTCCACCTTCCTGATCAGTCATCTGGGACAAGACCCTGTTGTTTCTGTGAACTACAGTAACATTAAGTCCCCTTTTCCACAGGGATAGTGCCGCATCAATACCAATAAAACCGCCTCCAAAAACCACGGCTCTCTTCACCTTTTCACTCTTTATATAATTATCAATAACTAAAATATCCTGTAAATTTTTAAAACCAAAGACACCTGCTATATTAAGCCAATTATCATCAGGAAAATAACTTCTTGAACCAGATGCAAAAAACAATTTATCGTAAAAGATTCTATCAGATCCATTAATCTCAACACATTTATTTTCAACGGCTATGTTTGTAACCGGTCTTCCTAAAATAGTTTTAATATTGTATCTTTTATAGAAGTTTATACCTTTCCAGAAAACAGTATCTATTGGTTCCCCTGAAATATAAAATGGCATAGAACATGGAGAATATGGAATGAAGGGTTCGTTGGATATCATAACAATATCGTCATTGCTGCCATTAGTCCTTAATGTTTCAACAAATTCTGCAGCAGCCATACCACAGCCAACAGTTACTATTTTCATAAGGGATATTAAAGCATTTCTTTTTTTAATTCTTTAAACAATTTTACATTTGCTGGCTCTTTTGAATGACCCACAAGAAATGATTTTAGATCTGCCTTTTCCTTAGATTTAACAAAACTTTCTGAATCAGTAAAAACTAAAGCCTTTGTTTTACAAGCATCTACACAAGCAGGATTTAGCCCTATTTTTATTCTTTCAATACAGAAGTCACATTTCACAGCATGGTCTCTACCAAAGGGAGAATTGTAGGTTTTTTTAAAGGTTATAGCATCAAAAGGGCAAACCATAGCACACATAGCGCAAGCCTTACACATATAAGGGTCTACAATAACAGCATTCATAAATCTGTCTCTTTTTAAAGCCCCTGAAGGACATGCATCTACACAATAAGCAGGGTCACAATGCCTGCAGGAAGAGGCAAAATTGATATTTTCAACAGCAATCACTTTAACATTGCTGTGTGCTTTTTTATCACCTACTAAAGATAAAACTGACTTATCTGGATGATGTTCTATTGCGCAAGCTATTTCACAGGCCTTACAGGCAACACACTTTTCATAATCTATAAAAATTCGTTTCATAATTTTCTCCCTATCTATTTAATTACTACATCTTTGTTTAAAATTTCTTCCATTAATAAGGAAATACTATTATTTAAAGATCTATTTATCTCTAAGAATTTAGATATATCTGGTTCATCATAATAAATCTCTTCAAAATATGGGATAGATAGTTGTTCATCAAAGACTGCGTCAATATTTAAGCCCAATTGTTGAGATATTTTCTGTACTTTATCGTGATGTTTTTCTGTTAGCTTGTTTATTAATAAATAGACATTGGGAATATCTATTTGTCTTGCCAACCCAGCTATATATTGAGCAACTGAAATTGCATTAAATGTTGGATCAGCAACAACAATACAGTGCCCAAATCCTTTAGCAATAGCTCTACCAAAGTGTTCAACACCAGCCTGTGTGTCCATAATTATTGTTTCTCCCTTCATCAGAGCTAATTGATTCATAACTTTATCGAGCAGAACATTTTCCGGGCAAAGGCACCCTGCAGCAGCCTTTTTTACTGTTCCCATCACTAATAAACCTAATTTATCATTAATGTTTATCCCAAATCTATCAATAACATCAGAAACATCAGGGTTTAATTTAAAAAAAGCACCCCAAGAGCTACCTGGTTTGGCCCCAGTTTTTTCTTCGATATAATCATAGGCACAGTTTAATGGTGTAATATTTTTAATTTTATCAACTGATAAACCCAGGCTATAGGCTAAATTCATCTGTGGATCCTCATCAAGTGCAAGAACTTTGTATCCCCTTTTTATAAGAGAATGTGCCAACAAACTGGCAATGGTGCTTTTTCCAACGCCACCTTTTCCAGTTATGACAATTTTCATACCATTATCTTTCACTTTTAACCTCTTATATACTCTGGCACATTTAATCCCAGAGCATTTCTTCTTTCTAATATAATGCCTTCCATAGTCTCAACAGTTTTATCTATGTCACCGTCAACAAAAAAATATCCTCCAACCAGTTCTTTTGCCCCTTTAGTCAATATCTCTATTACCTTTGGAGCACCAAATATAGGAGGCATTGGCCATAGATGCACAGGTACTCCAGAGGCTACAAAATAAGAGCCGATTGCAACTGCTTTTTCTGTTGACCATTCAGGAGCAGAACCCACAACAGGTAATTTATCAATATCAACATTTAATGTTTCAGCCAAAGCACTTAACAATACTAACAATCTTGAGCAGTCAACACATGATCCAAAATGTAGTACTGGTGGAATATTTAAACTCTTACACACTTCTTTCAATGGGACATTAAGATTATTCAGGTAATCCATATCCATAAGAGAGCCCTTTGCTGCTGCTATTGCCCAACACCCTGTACCCACTACTAGAATATTTTTCTCTAACAATTTTTTTGTTAAATTAATATGAAAATAATCCTGAGTTATTTTTGGATTGTTGCAACCAACTATAGCAGCAACTCCTAATATTTGACCGCTTTTTATAGCATTAATAAGTGGGTCCAGTGTCCCACCAAGAATTTCAAGTATTCCTTCAACAGAAAATCCTACGGTTGCTTTCGATTTTACATCTGGTATATACACTTTATGTTTGTTTCTGAAAAGGTAATTATCAATAGCTACTTTTATAATCTTTTCAGCTACTTCATTTGCTCTATTCTCTTTAAACTGTATATGCAAACTTCCAGGGAAGTGCGCCTGCTCACTCGTTGAAATAAATTTTGTATGGAAGCATTCTGAGAGCTTGCCAAGTGATGGATATATGCACTGCACATCTACTGTAACTGCCTCTACAGCACCAGTCATTATTGCTAATTCTTGATGTAACTCATTTCCTGCCACAGGGATGCCCTGCCTCATCAAAACTTCATTACCAGTACAACACATTCCAACAACATTAATCCCTTTAGCTCCTTTAGATTTTGCATAATCTATCAGTGCTTTATCCATTGATTTTTCAACCATCTTTTCAGAAAGAATAGGTTCATGGCCATGTACAATTATATTAACAAATTCCTCATCTAATACGCCAAGATTGGCATTTATTTCTCTTTTATGTGGTGTTCCAAATAGAATGTCCTGCAATTCTGTTGCAATAAGAGATCCTCCCCACCCATCAGCTAGCGCACATCTTAAACCCTGCACTATTAATGTTAATGGGTTATGATCTGTTCCCATGTGTGTTCTATGCAATATATCTACTGATTCCCTATCGATGTTCCTTGGTAAAAACCCAACACTCATACCACTGTCTTTTTCAATGCTCTCTGCTATATTTTCTAGTTTTTTAAATCTATTTTTAGGCATATAAGCCTTTAAAAAGGATATTGGTTCTTCGTCTTGTTTTCCATAGCATTTGAGTGCGCAATCACTTATTTTTGCTGCTAATTCAAGATAACTATCTCCTTCTTTATAAAGATTTAACTTCTTAGCTACTCCTATGAGCTTATCAGTATCTTTTATATGATAATCTTTTATTTTATTCTCGCTGATCTCCTTTAAAATGATGGCAGGTTTTCTTCCATGGTCTGAATGAGCTGAAGCTCCAGCTGCAATCATGCGGACTAAATTTCTTGCAACAATGGTATCTGCATCAGCACCACAAACTCCAAGTGTTGGCTCTTCACCATAAGGATTAATTCTGCATGGCCCCATTGAACAGATCCTACAACATACACCTAATTCTCCATATCCACATTGGGGCTTCTGTGCTTCCAATCTATCCCAAATGTTATCATATCCTCTTTTATCGAGAATATTAAACATTTCAATTGCTGCCTTATCAATAGATCTTTTTTTCTCGTCCATTTAAACCCCCTAATAATCACTATAATACTTTCTATTTATATTATTATAGAAAAAATATTTTATTCAACCAATGTTTTGTTAATGATATTATTTTTTAATAAACGTGATTATATTATTGTGAACGTATTATTTTAAACCAATAAAAGAACTAAATTCTTTAACTTTGGACCTACTTACAGTGAGTTTTGTATTATAAAACTTCATTTGAATTACATAAAGATTCTTTTCTTTTATTATTTTATCGATATATGTTATATTTATTATGTAACTTCTATGTATTCTGAAAAAATTATTTTTATTCAATTTTTTTTCTAAGTAACCTATAGGAAAATAAGTCAGGAATTTTCTGTTTTCTGTAAAAACAGTTGAATAAATATTTTCAGCTTGTATATAAATAATGTCATCAGCTAATAGCAATTTGATTTCATTTTTTTGTTGAATAGGTAAATAATTAATTATCTTTTTATTATCCAAAAGATATTCTGTTATATCAAAAGTTAATAAACAGTATAAGTATTTCCCTTCACTGTTACTTAAAAGTTTTATTAACTTTATTAGCAAATATCTATCAATTCCACTTAAATCATATTTTTTTAATAGAATAGGTGAGGCTTTCTCCGTGTTTTCTAATAGATCAATAATTTTTTCAATTTTTTTTATTGATCTAGGCTTATGAAAAGACAGAATATCCTTTTCAAATAGATCCTTCTTAGAAAATTCTGAAAACTGTGAAAAAAAGACATTATTAATAAAATGAACTCTATAGTCTTCCTTTGAAAAAACCACCACTCCGGGCTCAATATCTTTCAGATTAAATTCTTTGAGAACCTCTTCCATAAGCCCGTGACCCTTTAAATATTAAAAAATTCATTAACGTTATTTTCTAAGGAGTTTGCAACCTCCTGTAACGATAGTCCCTTCATTTTATAAGCCGTATACAAGGTATAAATAACATAAGCAGGTTCATTCCTTTTCCCTCTAAAAGGCATAGGGGTCAAATATGGGCAGTCAGTTTCTAATAAAATTCTGTCTATTGGTATAAGTTTTAATGCAGATCTTAATTTACAAGATTTAGAAAAAGTCACATTACCAGTAAATGAAAAATAAAAATTATGTTCCATGCCCCAATCTATAAGATTTTCATCTCCACTAAAACAATGAAAAACACCCCTTAAATTATTATCTTTTACAATCTCGTCAAGAATAGACAAAGTCTCAGAAGCAGCCTCTCGTGTATGGATTATAACTGGTTTTTTAAAATAAAGAGCAATGTTCAGAAATCCCTTAAATACCTTCTCCTGCAAATCCTTCTTTAAAGTAGTTCTGTAAAAATCTAAACCTATTTCTCCAATAGCAAGACACTTTTTATTTACTATTATTGGCTCAAAAATACTTAATTCCTGCAATTTCTCAATTTCCGAAGGATGTATTCCCGCTGTAAAATATATTCCCCTGTATTGGGATGCCAATCTTTGCGCCTTTAAAGAATCTTCGTAATTAATTCCTATGGTAATTATTTTTTTTACGCCGTTAGCTTTTGCTCTTGCCAACATCGATTCAAAATCGCTATTATAATCTTGAAAATGTATATGGCTGTGAGTATCTGTTATACTAAAGCCCTTTTTTACTAAATTCTCCCATTCATTAATAAAACATTCATATTCGTGGTCATGCTTACTTTTTAAATACATTTATTTTAATCTTGTCCCAGGTGGCACTTCATTAGGTAATTCTAAAACGACAACACCTTCATCTGTTGTAGCTGCCAATAACATTCCTTGCGACTCTTCATTCATTATTTTTGTTGGCTTTAAATTATTAACCACAACTATTACTTTCCCTATCATATCTTCAGGCTTATAAAATTTTCCAACTCCAGCAACAATTGTTTTACTTTTATTACCAACATCAATGGAGAGCTTTAGTAATTTTTCTGAATTTTTTATGCGTTCAGCCTTAAGTACTTTGGCTGATATGAGTTCAACTTTCTTAAAGTAATCTATATCAACTATATTCTCTTGATCATCTTTAACACTAATTTTGCCCTCTAGTTCTTTTAATTTTAATGTCTCATCAATTCTTGGGAATAGGGGCTCTCCTTTATTAATTTGGTTGCCACCTAGAAGCTTTAACACTTTCTTTTCTTCATTAAAATTTATACTCTCTAGATCCTCACTAAAGTTAAACTGCTTTCTTATCTTAAGAGCTGTTTCAGGGATGAAAGGATAGACAAGCATGGAGATAATACGGATAGTATCAGCAATAATATACATCACAGAGCCTAGTCTTCCTCTCATATTTATATCTTTAGCTAATGTCCATGGTTTTGTAGTATCAATATATTTGTTCAGAGCATTAACTATTTCCCATATGCTTATCAAGGCTTTGTTAAATTCTAATGCATTCATATATATGTCTATATTTTCAATATTTGCCAAAATGATCTCACTTAATCTTTCATCTTCTTCATCCTTATCTGAATACAATGGAATTAACCCATCAAAATATCTGTAAATCATATTGGCTGAGCGGCTGATGAGATTGCCTAAATCATTGGCAAGATCACTATTTATCCTATGTATCAGCGTCTTAAAAGAAAAATCCCCGTCAAGACCGAAAGGAACCTCCCTTAAAAGAAAGTATCTTATTGGATCTACGCCAAATTTTTCAATTAAATAATTTGGGCTTATTGCATTACCTAATGATTTTGACATTTTTTGCCCCTCTACAGTCCACCAACCATGTGCAAAAACGCTTTTAGGTAATTTTTCCCCAATACTTAGGAGCATTGAAGGCCAATAAACTGTATGAAACCTTAGTATATCTTTACCAACAAGATGGAAGTCAGCAGGCCAATATTTTTTAAAGTTTTCACCATCATTGTAGTAGTCAAGGGCAGATATATAGTTTGTTAAAGCGTCTATCCAAACATATATAACATGCTTATCGTCTTGAGGAACAGGTATCCCCCAGTTAAAAGTTGTCCTGCTTACAGACAGATCTCTAAGACCTTCCTCAATAAATGCAATAATTTCATTTCTTCTAGATGTGGGTTTTATAAAATCTGGGTTATTTTTAATATATGTTAAAAGAGTGTCTTGATATTTTGACATTCTGAAAAAATAACTGGGCTCTTTCAACTTCTCAGTTTGTCTACCACAAGATGGACAAACATTTCCATCCATTAATTGTGTCTCCGTCCAATATGTTTCACAGGGTGTACAATACCAACCCTCATAATCTCCAAGGTAGATATCTCCTTTCTTCAACATCTCATTAAATACTCTTTGGACTGTCTTTTTATGTATTTCATCGGTTGTTCGAATAAATTTTGTGTACTTTATGTTCAAAGCACTCCACAAGTTTTTAAACCTCTCCACTACGCTATCTGCCAATTGTTTTGGTGTAGTTCCTCTTTCTCTCGCTGCTAACTCAATTTTTTGACCGTGTTCATCTGTTCCAGTTAAAAAAAACACATCAAAACCACACATTCTCTTATAGCGAGCAATTGTGTCTGCAGCTATAGTTGTATAAGCATGCCCTATGTGTGGTACATCATTAACATAATAAATAGGAGTAGTTACATAAAAGGTCTTTTTATTCATAGTTCTCCTCCAGCTTCTTCATCAACTAGCTTAATATATTCTTTTCCTTCTTCAACTGATATCCCCTCATATATATCTTTTTCATATAATAAACAACACATAAGCCTACCACAAAGACCTGTTATTTTAGATGGATTAAAAATCAGATTTTGATCCTTTGCTACGGTTATAGAAATATTATCAAACTTCCTTAAATGGGTTGCACAACATAATTCTCTTCCACATACAGCAATACCACCTAATATCTTTGTAGAATCTCGCACTCCAACTTGCCTCATTTCAATTCTTGTTTTAAATATTCTTGCTAAATCTTTGACTAACTGCCTAAAATCTATTCTTCCATCGGCAGTATAATAAAATGTTAACTTCTGCCTATCAAGGCTATATTCAGCTTGCAGTAACTTCATATTAATATTACTTTCTTCAACTACTTTTTTACATAGCTTGAAAGCCTTTTTATCATCGACTATATTTTTCTGATAGCTTATTAAATCATTGGCATCAGCTATTCTTATTATATCTTTCAGTGCTTCTTTATTTCCTTCATACTTTGGTACGTCAACTTTAACTACAACAGCTAAATTCACACCTTTATCAATATCTACAACAACTATACTCCCTATCTCTATTGGTAAATTTATATAATTATAAAAAAACAATTTGCCTGCTCGTCTAAAACATAAAGCAGCAATTTTACAATTCTCCATTAATGACCTCCGACATTAAAACAATGGCTAGTGACTTAACAATCTCTATATTAATATTTTCATCTAAACGTTTAATAAGTAAATACAGAAAATCAAAGATTTCAATAATATGCAAGTCTAATAATTTAGTATTTTTTAACTTTAAATGGAAAATAACTGTATATAAAAAATTTTTTATCTCGTCTTTCCCATTCATTTTCGAAATTACTCCAGATATATATTTTAAATCACTCTTTAAAATATTTTTCAATTCAAAAAGTTCTTTGCTTTTATATAGCTCACTTACAGAATCTATAGTGAAATGGCAATTAACGTAATCTTCTTGATCCTTTGTAATTAAAAAAGATCTAACTTCATCAGCTTTCAACCTATTAAAAGGAATTCTATGACATCTTGATCTAATAGTTGGCAAAATGCTTGAATAATTATTTGTCAGAAGAATAAAAATAACCCCATCTGGTGATTCTTCAAGTGTTTTCAAAAATGCTGCAGCAGCCTCTTTTGTTATCTTGTGAATGCTATCAACAATAATAAATTTTATTTGCCCTCCACCCAAATAAATAAACTCATTCAAGCCCCTTATTACATCAATTTTCAGCTGGTCCTCATTTAAAAACAATATATAGGGATGTGTTAGTTTAATAGCACTTTGACATGATTTACATTCACAATCCTCTAAATATTTTTTATTTTCACAAAAAAAATATTTAGCCAGGTATAGAGCAAATAGTTTTTTACCAATTCCCTCTTTCCCCTCAAAAATGTAGCTCAAGCCTAACTTTCTGTTTTCTATAACTTTTTTGAAGTATGACTTTTGAAA
>DHGE01000187.1 GCA_002402635.1 Deferribacterales bacterium UBA4806 | reverse complement strand
GAAGATGGTATAATTTGTATAGGATCACCTGTACTTAATTATGAAAATAAGGCAATTGCTGCAATTAGTATATCCATTGTAGCCAGCAAGGTCAATAATCAGATGATTAGTGATTATGCAGATAAAGTTTTATCTTGTGCTTTGGAAATCTCTAGGCTGGCAGGATATAAAACGTAGATTATTTGTCATACCCTTTTGGAACAATACAAATAAATTTAAATTCCCTATCCTCTGTATTCTTAAATTGGTGAATAGAATTGGGTGGAATGTAAGCTACAAAACCATCTTCGACAGTGTAATGGACCCCATCTAAATAGAGAGTACCTTTGCCCTCAATAACATAATTGATATGAGGCCAAGGATGGCTGTGTTCAGGTGTGAAGCCACCTTGTTGTAATGTAAATATCCGCATGACGTAGTCGTTCCAGCCATCATTTTCATTTATAGCAACTTGTTTATATACATTAGATAGATTTGTTCCTTCTAACTTTATTTTTTTTATATCTTTTATATTTTTAACCATTTATAACCCCCTATCATAATAAGTTATTTAAAAATTGTATTAATAAATAATATTTAATTTTTATAAATTTATGTCAAGGAAGTTATTATAAATATCTATTTTTCTAATGTAATATATAAATAAAAGGTTATTATTTTAAATAATGACAATTATATTAAAATTTGATAATCATAGTTATATAAACTAGAATATGGTAGTATAATGAAGATTGAAACAGTAAAATATATAAATTATTTTAATATTGCTTTAGAAAAAATTTTTCGTGAATTATTTGGTATAGAAACACAAAAGAGAGGGTCTTATATCTTAAAAGGTAATAACGGTTTGAAGGATATAACATCAGTTATGAAACTAACTGGAGATCTGCATGGATTGAGTTTAATAAGCTTCTCAGAAGATCTATTGTCTCATTTATATGTAAAGCTGATTGGGGTGGAAAATGGAGATAAGACCAGGATAGAAGATACTTCTAATGAGATTCTTAATATAATTATTGGACAGGCAAAAAATTTGATTGCAATTAATTACAATAAACTAATAAAATTGCATCCACCAAAACTTCTAACAGACATTATAGAACAACCAGTGCTGATTAATGAAATAATAATTAATAATTCACAGTGTTTCATCTTTGGAGCTTATTTAACTGATAAATGACTAGAGTATTTCTAATCTGAAACATTATTATGTTGATTGATTCTATTAGAAAGAATATAGAATTTTTGATATCAATAATTATATTATGCTACATATGAGAGCATATTTATTGAGAGATATTTTAGAGACGAATATTAATTTAATTGTTGACAATATAAAAATTCCGAACGTTGATGATGAAGAAATTTTGATTAAAGTTGAAGCCTGTGGAATATGTCATACTGATTTAGATATTATTGAAGGTAGACTCAAGCCTGCAAAATTGCCAATTGTACTAGGCCATCAAATTGTGGGTGAGGTGGTGCAATGTGGACGGTCCGTTGAAAATTTCAGTATTGGTGACAGAGTGGGAGTAGGTTGGATAAATAAAGCCTGTGGAGTATGTAATTTTTGCAAAAGTGGTTTTGAAAATTTATGTGATAATTTTATTGCTACTGGCAAAGACGTGAATGGTGGTTATGCTGAATATACAAAAGTTCATGCACAGTATGCCTTTTTTATGCCAGGCACTTTTGAGAGTTTGGTTGCTGCACCACTCATGTGCGCAGGAGGCGTGGGCTACAGGTCTTTAAAGTTAGCTGGTATTAGGAATGGACAAAAACTTGCTTTAACTGGATTTGGTGCATCAGGCCATTTGGTTTTACAAGTTGCCAAGTATTTATATCCTGATTCAGAAATATTTGTTTTTGCAAGAAGCCCTGAGCAGAGAGAATTAGCCATTTCACTTGGAGCAACAGCTGCTTTTGATTATAACGATAATTTTGGAGGTAAAGTAAATGCCATAATTGATACTACGCCTGTGTGGAGTCCTATTGTCCATGGCCTTGGTATTTTAGAAAAAGGGGGTAGGCTTGTTATTAATGCAATAAGGAAAGAGGATGTTGATAAAGGAATTCTACAAAAAATAAATTATGAAACACACTTGTGGCTAGAGAAAGAAATAAAGAGTGTTGCCAATGTAACAAAAATAGATATAGTAGAATTTTTAGATATTGCAGCAAAAATTCACATCAGGCCAAAAATAGAGATATATGTTTTTGAAGAGCTGAATAAGGCTTTGAATGAGTTAAAAAGCGGTAAAGTTAAAGGGGCCAAAGTTTTAAAAGTTGCCTGATATGAAAGGTTGGATTCTATATAAAAAATCAAAAAATGAACTGAAAGAAAGCAATTATGAAGTGCATAGATTCATAGAAGAAGCTAAAAAGTCATCCATTGAACTACAAATTATTAAACCAGAGCAGATTGATATTATTGTAGGTAAGGATGATTTAGGAAACATTATGGTAGATGGGAAAAGCTGTCCACTGCCAGATTTTGTTATACCACGGATGGGGGCAGGGACTACATATTTTGCTTTAGCTGTTATCAGGCAGCTTGAAAGATTGGGTGTATATTCTGTGAATTCCTCAAATAGTATAGAAATAGTGCGGGATAAACTTTATACACAACAAATATTGGCAAAAAATAATTTGCCCATTCCAAAGAGCATGCTAGTCAAGTTTCCTGTTAATATAGAACTGGTTGAAGAATACATTAACTTTCCAGCAGTAGTTAAAACTATATCAGGTTCACAGGGCAATGGTGTTTATCTATCAGAGGATAAAAATAACTTTATTGATTTAATGCACCTAATGGAATCTACAAATCCTAATGCAAATATTATAATCCAGGAATTTATAAAGACCAGCAGGGGAGTGGATTTAAGGATTATAACAGTGGGGGGTAGAGTTATTGGATGCATGAAAAGAATTAATAGCTCTGGTGGCTTTAAGGCGAATTTTTCTGCAGGTGGGGTGGTCGAAAAATATGAATTAAACGCTGAAATAGAATGGCTGGCAACGACGGTGTCTAATATAATGAATTTAGATATAGCAGGTATAGATTTACTTTTTGATGAAGGACATTTTAAAGTTTGTGAATGTAATTCTTCTCCCGGTTTTAAAGGTATGGAAAGTTGTAATAAAGTGAATATCCCCGTAGAAATCTTTAACTATATAAAGTTTCGTAAAGGTATATATTAGTATATAAAAAATAAAATAGTATAAAATTAATTGTTTAATTGTTCACATTTAAAGGAGTTCTAATATGAAGAAAGCTCTAAGTAAAGTTCTTACAATTTTAATTTTATTAATCACTTTCTTTTCACCTTTGTTGGCGGAGAAAAATAATAATATTGATGAAGTTTTAAATAAAGTATTTAAAGGTTTTGGAGATAATATAAATATGAAAAATTTTGTTGTAATTGCCCATAGAGGGGCAAGTGCTTATGCACCTGAGCATACATTTGCTGCCTATAAAATGGCAATGGATATGAGGGCTGATTATATAGAATTTGATTTGCAACAGACAAAAGATGGAGTGTTAATATGTCTACATGACGAGACACTGGATAGAACCACAAATGCCAAGGAAATATTTGCGAAAAGGGAGTCATATTATGTCTCAGAATTTACTATTGATGAAATAAAGAAATTAGATGCCGGTACTTGGTTTAATAAAATTTATCCAGATAAGGCAAAAGATGAATATGTGGGTTTAAAAATACCAACTATAGATGAAGCAATAAAGTACGTCGAGGATTATGGTAAGGGTAAATTTAATTATTACATAGAAACAAAGTCTCCTGATATCTATCCGGGTATGGAAGAAAAATTATTAGAAAAATTGAGATTATATAATATATCTGATAAAACAATAATACAATCTTTCAGTAGTGAAAGTTTACGTAAAATTAGGAAAATGAATAATAATATCATGCTAGTTCAGCTTAATTCTAGTGATAATTACACAATACCCAAGTTGATAGAATCATTAGACATTATAAAAAATTATGCAAATGGTATAGGGCCTGAAAAAGTGCTGGTTGATAAAAATCTTGTTATTGAGGCTCATAAGCATAATTTGGTTGTGCATCCCTGGACAGTTAATGAAAGATTAGAAATGGAGAAATTGTTAGATTTGGGTGTTGATGGGATGTTTACTAACTATCCTGATGTTTTGATATCAATTTTTAATTAATAATTTGAGGTTAACAACATGTTAAAAGCTGTAAGATTTCCAGGAAAATATATTCAAGACTATAATGCGCTATATTCAGTAGAAGATGAGATTAGAGTTTTTGGTAAGGAAAATCCCTTTATATTGTGTGGCCCTTTTGTATTCAAGTATGTTCTTGATAAAACTTTTATTGATAACTTGATGAAGATTGGAACTATTAAAGAATTTTCGGGTGAATGTACTGATGAAGAGATAGATAAATGTGTAAGTATTGCTAGTAAATATAAGTGTGATTCAATTATCGGAATTGGGGGAGGAAAAACATTAGATGCAGCTAAAGCCATTGCTAATGCTTTAGACATGCCTGTTATAATAGTTCCAACATCTGCTTCAACTGATGCACCATGCAGTGCTCTTTCTGTGATTTATACATCTGATGGTAAATTCAAGAAATATGTTTTTTTTAAAAAAAATCCAGATGTTGTCCTTGTTGATTCGAAAATAATATCTCATGCACCTGCAAGGTTATTAGTGTCTGGTATTGGTGATGCTTTAGCAACATGGTTTGAAGCAGAGTCTTGTAGGATTAAATATGCAAAAAACATGGCAGGCGGGTTTGGAACTAATGTAGCATTTAGTATAGCTAAACTTTGTTATGAATTGTTATTAAAGTATGGTTTTCAGGCAAAGCTTGCCTGTGAAAGTAAAATTGTAACACCTGCTCTGGAGCACATAATAGAGGCTAATATTTTGTTAAGTGGTATTGGTTTTGAAAGTGGTGGACTTGCTGCAGCACATGCCATCCATGATGGTTTAACTATGTTGCCAGAAACACATAATTTTTTTCATGGTGAAAAGGTGGCATTTGGTTTACTATCTTCATTTTTTTTAACTGATAAACCAATTGATGTTATCGATAATATTTATAATTATTATATTACAATTGGACTTCCTATATCCTTTAAAGATATAGGCCTGGACGGTGTTGATGATAAGAAGCTATTAGAAGCAATTGATTATATTTGTGCTGAAGGTGAAACAATCTATAATGAGTCTGTACCATTTGATAAAATTGATCTGTTAAGTGCTTTAAAAATGGCTGATGCTTATGGTAAACAAAAAATAAGCATAAATAAAGAGAAGTTATATGAGTAATATAATAATCAAACCATCATGGGAATTGTATTATAAAGGTAAATATCAAGTTTTATATGACTGTTCAAAAGAATTGCCAGGTTTATCTATTGCAATATGGATTGGGTTTTTTAATATTGATGATCCAGTATTTATTGATGAGATGGAAATATCTTCAATAAATTTTATTAGAGATAAAAAAATTGTTGCAATGGTATCAGATCACTCAGAGACAACAACTGCTGCTCCAAAAACTATTGATTGGATTGAAGAGCTTTGGTATGGGAATGCATATAAATATGGGCTTAGATTTGAAGCAATAATTCCACCCTTGTCGACAATTGGTAAATTATCTGTTAACAGAATAAAAATACAAGGCAAAACAAAAGGAGTGGAGATAGTTAGCTGCGCAGATTTTGAATCAGCGTATAAACAATGCGTTAATTACCTGAAAAATTATAAGATTTAATTAAGGAGGCCTATTGTGGAAGTAATAGATTTAATATCAAAGGAAGTATTAGAAAATTTGTTAGAAGGTTTTTCCGATTTATTTGGTGTTGTTGTTGTTGTAACAAAGCCAGATGGAGTTCCTGTAACAAGGTATATTAATTTTACTGAAGCCTGCGATAAATACCATAGGAAGTCTAAAATAGGTTATCAAAAATGCGTTGACAGTGACGCTAAATTAGGTAGAGAGGCAGCTGAAAAAAGAAAACCCGTTATTAATCTATGTGGATGTGGAGGTTTTGTTGATGCTGCAGTTCCAATAATAATAGAAAACAAACATGTTGCTACAATTTTTACTGGCCAAGTTATGTTTGAGGAATTTGACAGAAATAGATACAAGGATGTAGCTGAAGAATTAGGCATAGATGATGTAGATGGATATTTAAAGGCTGTTAAAAAGATAAAGGTTGTAAAAAAGGAAGAATTTGAAAAAATTGTTAACTTATTAGATAAATTTGGAAATATGATTTTTTTATCAGCATATGAAAAATACAAAAATAATAAATTAATAGATTACTATCATAATATATTTTATTCACTTCCTGTACCAACAAGCTTAATGGATTTGAATGGAAAGAGATTGGATACGTCCTATTCGATGGAAGCTTTATATAAAAGAAAACATGAAGAAGTAATTAATATAGAACTTGTTAAACAATATGAAAAACAAGATTTAGAAAAAATAAATAAAGCTATAAAAGAAGCAAAAGAAGGCAGATTTTCGCGTGTAGAAACNNNATTATTGTGACAGCAACAGATATTACTGATATAAAAAATCGTGAAGAAGAATATAAAAAGGTTGTTGAAGAGGCAACAAAGGCAATGGAATATATATCAAGTGGTGAATATACAATAAGAATAGGTACTGATTACAAGCAAGATGATTTGAAACTTTTAACAGAAACTCTCAATATGGTTATAGAATATTTAGGCAAAACTGATGAAGATTTAAAAAATTTAATAAAAGAATTAGCTACACCAGCTATAGAAGTAATGAAAGGTGTTGTTGTTATGCCATTAGTTGGGAGATTGACAAGTGACAGAGCATTAGATGCTATGGATAATATATTAAATAAAATTGAAACTACTAAAGCCAAAGTGGGTATTATTGATATAACAGGTGTACCTGGTATAGATTCTGCAGTGGCAGATAATTTAATAAAATCTATTGAATCTATTAAATTGATTGGAGCAATACCAATTTTGTCTGGGATTGGTGCTGAAACAGCTAAGAATTTAGTTAGAATTGGCATAAAATTTGATTTTGTAACTAAATCTAATTTGTCAGAAGCCCTTGATTATGCAATTACTACTATTAAATAATAAAGCTAATGTGATCATAACGATACTAAATTAATCAAAGTAATATAATAGTTTGTAAATAAACAATTTTTTTTTGTAACATTTTTTTCATTATGATTAAATATGTAGCTGGTATTGATTTAGGAAACATAAATACAAAATTGGTATTAGTTGAAATTACTGAGAAAAATGTAAATTTTCTTTGTTCTTGCTCTGTTCCAACTACAGGTCTTAAGGGAACACTAGAAAATCTAAAAGGCATTGAAAAAGTCATAAAAAAATGTATAGCCCAGGTAGGGTTAAAAATAGACGATATTAATCTTATTTTACTAAATGAAGCAGCTCCAGTAATAGGAGATCTTGCTATGGAAACTATTACTGAAACAGTTATAACAGACTCAATATTAATAGGTCATGATCCAGAGACGCCAGGAGGAGTCGGTCTAGGCACTGGCGTGACATATAGCATTAAAGAAGTCAATATTACTAAATTAAATAAAACGAATGGAGTAATACTTATTATCCCTTCAGATGTGAATTTTGATGATGCTTCCAAGATAGTAAATAATTTATTAGAAAATAACATAGATGTTAATGGTTTAATTGTTCAGAATGATGATGGTAGATTAATATCAAATAGAATTAAAAAAAATATACCTATTGTAGATGAAGTGAAGGAGATAGGAAAGGTTCCATTAGGGCAATATGCTGCAGTTGAGGTTGCAGAACTAGGCAAAACAATTGAGAAACTCTCTGATCCATATGGTATTGCATCAATATTTAATTTAACGCCAGAGGAAACTAAAAAAATTATACCTATTGCACGTGCTCTAATAGGCAACAGATCAGCAGTTGTTATAAAAACTCCTTCAAGTAGTATAAAACAAAGAGTTATTCCTGTAGGAGAAATTACTATAATAGATAAAATGGGCAAAGTTTTTTCCATAGATATTAATAAAGGTGCAAACAAAATAATGGAAGTTGTTGAAAAGGTTTGGCCAATAAATGATGTATATGGTGGACAGGGGACTAATATTGGAGCGATGTTAACAAGGGTAAAGGTGGAAATGGGAAAAGCTACTAACAATAATTATAGAAATATAAAAATCAAAGATATCTTTGCAGTTGATACAATGATTCCTAAAAAAGTATTGGGAGCACTTGCTGGAGAGTTTAGAAAAGAAAAAGCAACAGCAATAGCAGCACTAGTTGAAACAAATAAATTAACAATTCAAAAAATAGCAAAAGAAATTGAAAAAAAATTTAATATAAAAACTTTAATACAAGGCAATGAAGCTTTAATGGCTGGATTAGGTGCATTAACAACTCCTGGCGTTAGTACCCCAGTTGCAGTGGTTGATATAGGAGGTGGTTCCACAGATATTATATATATAAATAACAATGAAATTAAATACCAGAATTATGCTGGCGCAGGTAACTTACTTACAAAATTAATTGCTTCAGAATTAGGATTGAGTGATATGCAGTTAGCAGAGGATATTAAAAATTATCCCTTAGGAAAGGTAGAATCATTTTTTAGTTTGAGATATGAAAAAGGAAATATTGAATTTTTCAAAGAACCTTTTGAACCAAGTCTCTTTAGTAAAGTGGTAGTTTTAAAAGATGAAGAAATTGAACCATTAGAATCCAATTGTTCTATTGATGAAGCAAGGAAGATAAGAAGAGAATTAAAGCATCGGGTTATAGTAAAAAACGTTGATAGAGGACTAAAAAAAATATCACCAACTGAGGATATAAGAGATATTCCATATATAGTTCTTGTTGGTGGTTCAATTTTAGATTTTGAGGTGCCTTCAATACTGTCAAATTATTTTGCAAACTATGGAGTAGTATGTGGAAGAGGTAATATCCTTAATAAATATGGTCCTAATTATGCTGTATCAACTGGTTTGATTATATCATATTTGAAAGAGTTAGACCATCCATATATAAATAGTTTAAATAGGGAGATTAAAGAAGTAACTATACTATAATTATATTTATAAAATAATATGAAGCAAATCATTCCAAAAATATGTATATTTTTTAATGTTAAAAGTGCAATTGTATTAAATATTCAATACGGCATAGAAGAAGAAAATTTATTCTTTAATTCAATAGAGAAGAAAGATGAGAACAACTTGATTGAGTTAACATATAGAGCCACATATTATTCAACTCTAGGGATAGGAATTGGGGTTACAAAGGGATCTGCTATGTTGAATTTGCAAAATATGGTAAAAGATAAGCCACTTTTTTATATTAAACAGTGTTCCTTGGAAAATGCGAGAATTTTAGGTATAAATGCAGCTAGAATTGCTAAAAGAGTTGCATTAAGACCATTTATTAATGAAACATATGAAATATTCCAATTATGCTATGAAATTTAATTGTATTAGTAAATGTCTCTATTATGAGAAGTAAAACATCATTTTATTGAATATATATTATTACTGATGTATAAAGGTAGTTCAATAAATAATTTGAATTGTAAATTTGTATTTTTCAGAGAAGAGCTAAATTTATTGACTAACAGTATAGTTAAGAATGATTCTCATAATAACAGTCCTTTATTTTTATTAAATTATCATGGCCTGAAAAAAGTAAATTAAATTCAATACGGAGAAAATATATGAATAAGAAATTAATAACAAAACGATTAGAAGTATTGGAAAAAAGAGCAGTCAATAATGACTGCTTTGTAATTGATTGGCTTGAAGAAGGATTTGTTGCAATGGAGAGTCCCTTAGATCCTGAGCCCTCTATTAATATAGAAAATGGTATAATAGTAGAAATGGACGGCAAGAAAAGAGAGGAATTTGACTTTGTTGAATTGTTTATTGCTGATAATGCAATAAATGTAGAGCAAGCTGCAAAAATGAATAGTATAACTCCATTAGAAGTGGCAAGAATGATAGTAGATCCGAATATTAAGCGAGAAGAAATATTAAATTACACTACTGCTTTAACTCCAGCCTTTTTGCTAAAGGTTCTAAACTCTTTGAATGTTGTGGAAATGATGATGGCTTTACAAAAAATGAGACCTAGAAAAACTCCTAAAAATCAGGCTCATGTTACAAATGCTAAGGATAATCCAGTACTATTAGCTTGTGATGCTGCAGAGGCAGCACTCAGAGGCTTCGATGAAATAGAAACTACAGTGGCAGTGTTGAGAGATGCGCCCTTAAATGCACTGTCAATTTTAGTTGGTTCTCAAGTTGGTAGACCAGGTGTTATTACGCAATGTGCAGTTGAAGAAGCATTAGAATTAAAATTGGGGATATTAGGATTTACAACATATGCTGAAACGATATCTGTTTATGGTACAGAAAAGGTTTTTATTGACGGAGATGATACACCTTGGTCAAAGGCATTTTTGGCTTCAGCATATGCATCTAGGGGAATAAAGATGAGGTTTACTTCAGGAACTGGGGCAGAAACGCTTATGGCGAATACAAATGGAAATTCAATGCTATATAATGAGATTAAATGTGTAATGATTGCAAGAGGTGCTGGAGTGCAGGGGCTTCAAAATGGCTCTATAAGTTGTATTGCTATTCCAGCATCTGTTTCAGGGGGCTTGAAGGCAGTATTAGCTGAAAATCTGCTTGCTACTATGTTAGATTTGGAAGTGGCAGCTGGTAGCGATCAGACTTTTTCTCATTCTGATCTAAGAAGAACTGCTAGAACAATTCCACAGCTATTTTCTGGTGCAGACTTGATATTTTCTGGATATTCTGCTGTTCCAAATAAAGATAATATGTTTGCTGGTTCAAATTTCGATTATTATGATTTTGATGATTTTAATATTATCTGTAGAGACTTTAAAATAGATGGTGGATTAAAACCTGTGAAGAGTGAGGATATTATAAAAATAAGAAGGAGAGCTGCAAAGGCCTTGCAGGAAATTTATGAAGAGCTTGAATTCTCAATAATTAGTGATGAAGAAATTGAAGCAGCTGTTTATGCAAATACTAGTGATGATTTGATAGAAAGGAATAGAGTTAACGATTTGAAATGTGCAAAGAAGCTTGTTGATGGCAATATAAATGGACTTGATATAGTGAGAATCCTGTATAGAGGTGATTATTTAGAAGTCAGTGAAGCAATATTTAATCTACTTAAACAAAGATGTATTGGTGATTATTTGCAAACTTCTGCAGTCTTTGATAGAAATTTTAATGTAATAAGTGCAATAAATGATAAAAATGATTATTCAGGCCCAGGAACAGGATACAGGATGAGCGATATAAGATGGAATGATATTAAAAAAATTGATCAGGCGATTGATTCTAAAAAAATTTTTGAAGAAGATGATGAACAAATACTTGAATATTCATTATGTGAAATAGGCAGGGCAAAGAGAGGAAAAAGTGCAGATGAGATTGTTATTGGTATTTCAGTTGCATTTGCAGATAGTATAAAGAAGACGATTTCTAATATTAATCATGATATATTATTAAAAGAGATAATGGCAGGAATTGAAGAAGAGGGTTTAAATTATAGAATAATTAAAATATTGGAATCAACTGATTTGGGTTATATAGGAATAGCTGCAGCTAAATTATCAGGCTCAGGCATTAGTGTTGGTCTTCAATCTCGTGGGACTGCAATAATACATCAGAAAGATTTAAATCCATTAAATAACTTAGAATTGTTTCCTCAAGCACCTTTGCTCGACTTAAAGTTATATCGCCAAATAGGAAAAAATGCCGCAAAATATGCAAAAGGAATGGATGCTGATCCCATATTTGTCGATAATGATCCTATGGCAAGGCCAAAATTTCAACCACTTGCTGCAGTATTGCATATTAAGGAAACAAGATATATGGAAGCTATCCAAAAGGAAAAAGGTAAAATACCAATTGAATATAAATTGATTAGTAAGAAAGAGGTGAATAATGAATAATGATCAAATGGATTATCCTTTATCCAAACATGCAGAGAAATTAAGAAGTAGTACTGGGAAAAAAGTTTCTGAGTTAACATTGGAAAATGCTGTGAGTGGTAAAATTAATTATGATGATTTTAAAATTTCACCAGAAACATTGAGATTACAGTCAGAAATTGCGAAAGTTAATAATAGAGAGCAACTAGCTAAAAATTTTAAAAGAGCAGCAGAACTTGTTAACATTCCGAATGAAATAATATTAAGTATATATAATTTATTGAGACCCAGTAATGCTAATAAGGAAAAATTATTGGAAGTGTGTGATATGCTTGAAAAGAAATATGGAGCACATGAAAATGCACAATTAATAAGGGAAGCTATAAAGGTATATGAGAAGAAGAATATTTTTAAAAATGAGGTAGATATTGAATAATTTAAGTTTAGATGAGGCTTTGATAATAATTAAAAAATCAAGGGATAAAGCTAATGAAATATCGGTCCCAGCATGTATAGCTGTAGTTGACAATAGTGGGTATTTAATAGCTTTTGAGAGAATGGAAGAAGCAATTTTAGCTAGTATTGATATATCTATCAATAAAGCTTTTACTTCTGTTGCTTTAAAAATGTCAACAGATAGGTTGTCAGAGGTTGCTACTCCTGGAAAAGATCTTTTTGGTATAAATACTACTAATAATTGTAGAATTGTAATATTTGGTGGCGGCTACCCCATTTATAGTGATAATAAGCTAATAGGTGGTATTGGAGTAAGTGGAGGTTCTGCGAAGGAAGATATGATAATAGCTAAGGCAGGAATTGATAAATATTAAAGGAACGCTGAATTATATTATTCTTTTTTGAATGATAAATATATTATCTATAAAAATATGATATAATAATATTAAAAGAAGATATTTATTAATAAACGGGGGTGTTCAATGTTTAAAAAAGTATTGCTTTGGGTTCTTTCTATTTTTATAGTTATTTTATCATTAAATTATGCTTTTGCTCAAACCAATACAGTTGAAAAAAAATTACAAATTTATATGGGTGGTATTTCAACAATAAATGAAGAATATAGTGGTTATAGTGTAGGTAGTGAATTTGATATAAACACACTCATTCCGATACATACTATAAGCTCTACTGTAAATGTTATAGGTTTACAGTCTCCAGTAATCAATTATAAAAATATTGAAAAAACATATTTAATTGCAGAAGGAGACGACATCACAGTCTTTTTAAAAGATGGCACATATTTTGCCGGAACACTACTGAATAAAGATGGATGGGAATTTGGATATGGCCCAATAATATTAAACTTAGAAAAATATAAAGATGTAAATAAGTATGAGAGCCCATATATAGTGATTAATGAAGGATTAATAAAGACTATTGAGTTAAAGAATCTTAACAATATTGAGAAACTGTTAAGTGATAAAAGTGATTCTATGAACATTATTATTAACGGTAGTGTAAAAAGCACACCAATAATAGTAGCCTATGCAACGAGGGATGCTTTTAGATGGAGACCTCAATATATAATTAACCTTGATAATGGTAATTTTAATGGATATGCAGAAATTGCGAGCAATTTTGATTTAGGAGAAACAAATCTTACCTTAATTTTAGGCAACCCCTATATAGAAGAAATTTATGCAGCTACTTCATATCCAGAGGCCATGAGAGCAGAAAGTCCGGGTGGGGTTGGTGCCTCCTTTGGGGAAATAACGCAGGTAGGTGAGCAATGGCAGTACCCTTACAAAGGAAAAGTAAAATTGAGTAAAGGTAATATAACGAAGGTGCCTTTATTTGATACTAAATTTAATTTAAAAGAATTTTATTTCTGGAATGGTGGAAGGACTATGTTGAAGTATGGTTTTAAAAATATTTCAAAAAATCCAATAGCAAATGGAACATTAAGTATTTACAGGGAAAATACATGGATTGGGCAGGATATATTGAAATGGGTTTCTATGGATGAAGAATCAGAATTTACTGCTGAAATAGCTTATGATGTTGATATAAGTGAAAAAATAAGCAGAGAAGATACATCTATACTTGCCGACAGGACAATTACAACAACGACAAAAGAGATTAATATTAATAATTATAAAAATAAGAGAATTGAAATAAAAATAGAACGCACTTTGCCATATAATTCTAATTTTGTCGAGGCGAATGTGAAGCCTACCATTGAAGGTAAAACTCTTAAGTGGAATATTATTGCAGATGCAAATAAAAAATATGTTATATCCTATACATATGAAACGATTAAAACGACAAAATAGAATATTATGTATTAGCAATACATAATTACTAATTCTATGGATAACGCTTAAATATTAGATTAAGTATTTGGAGGTTTATTAAATGAAGTTTTTAACAATTGACAATTTTTCAAGTGTAAAAAATATCATATGAGCATTAACTTATATTGTAGCTACCTCTGGAGAACAGGGGTATTTTAAGGGGATAAGCGAAGCACGTCGTGGAAATTTAATGACTGATACAAATAGTATTTTAACTACTATTGGTAATGTTGAAAAATCGCCAAAAGGTGTTTCTTATATATTTAATAGCCATATTATTGCCTATAGTTTTTGTTAACAATGATTAGCTAAACACACAATGAATTAATTGAAGTATAAATTAGAAATCAGCTTTTTATTATGCCTAAATACTTTAAAAGAGAGTGGAGAACTGTTAAAGGGTGAGGTGGGCATCCAGGAATATAGAGATCAGCTTTGAGTATACTATCTAAACCATTTAACTGTTCAGAGCTACCTCTAAATATACCTCCGGAAATAGAACAAGTTCCAGAGGCAATAACAATTTTAGGATCAGGTGTTGCTTCAAATGTTCTAATAAGAGCATTTTTCATATTTCTTGTTATAGGACCTGTAACCATTATTGCATCTGCATGTCTTGGTGATGCAACAAATTGAATACCAAATCTAGATATGTCAAAAAAAGGAGTATTCAACACATTTAAATCTGCTTCACAAGCATTACAACCACCTGCTGAAACCTGCCTAATTTGAAGTGATCTTCCAAAAAGTTTTTTAAAATATTTGTTAGTTGAAATTTCTAAATCTTTTAGATCATCTGAATATAATGTGAGTTGACGTCTATCTGATGCTCCAGTTTTATAATTTCTTGTAAATTTTATAAAGGTCCCATCTGAGATTTCTTCACATAGACCACAGAAAACACACCGTCCAAGATCCAAACTTTGTTCAGATGCATTTATTGCTTGTGTGGGGCAATTAATGGCACAAGTAATAATTGTATTTTTTTCACAATCTTTATTTATGGAAGGTAAACCTCTATATTTTTCCGGAAGCATAATTTCTTTAAGAGGGTATTTGGATGTTTTATATCCTTGTTTAATTCTATTTTTAATGATACTGAACATAATTAATTCACCTACATTCTATTATTAAAGATCGTGCCCACAATAAGATAAATTAAAACTTTTGTTGCAGAGAGGAAAATCTGATATTTCTTCATTTCTCATTGCAATGGCAAGTCCTATCCAATTATTAAAGGAAGGATCTTTAATTTTATACCTCAAAATATTTCCATCAGGATCTGTTATTATGCAATGTGATAGTTCACCACGCCATGCTTCCTGTACTGAAACTACCAGAGAATTAGGAGACAAAGAATAGTTTATATTTTTATTTGGCTTTGTACCTTCAAGATTATTTAATAAAGTCTCTATAATATCCAATGAGTGTAAAATTTCTTTATATCTTACAAGTGCCCGTGCCATAACGTCACAATTTTTTTCAGTAGCTACCTTTATGGAAATATTCCTATATATACCAGTTGGCAAATCATAACGCACGTCGTAGAAGAGATTGCTTGCTCTTGCGACAGGTCCAACTAATCCGAGGTCATTTGCAATATCAGTTTCAATTATGCCAGTGGACTCAAATCTACTTAAAACACCAGCATTATTAAAGAGCATATCTGCTATTTCGATTATTTCCTTTTTAAGTTTTTTTAATTTATTTAAAAATAACCTTCTCTGGTTGATATTTATTAAAAATTTCGAACCACCAGGCCTTATAAATCCCTTACCAAATCTATTTCCACATACTTCTAATAATATATTTAAAAATTCACCCCTAATCCTACCATAATATGCTGCAGCTGTCAAAAAAGCTATGTCTCCACTTAAAGCTCCTAAATCACCTACATGGTTGGCAATACGTTCTAATTCCAATGCAATGCCTCTAATTTTCTCATATTCTTCATTTACTTCAACATTTGCTAAGCTCTCTATTGCTTCTGAAAAACACAAACTATTTGCAATTGAAGTATCTCCAGCTACAGACTCAATTAAAATAGGTAATGCACTTTTCTTTAATTGTAATATTTGTTTTTCTATTCCTCTGTGTTGATATCCCAGCTGTATTTCTAAATGTAATATTTTTTCTCCTATACAATTAAACCTAAAATGTCCAGGTTCAATTATACCTGCATGTACTGGACCAACTCCAACTTCATGAATTTCTTCACCTGTGATTGAATAGAATTCATAATTGCCTGGTATTTCATTTGAATAATCATTGCCAAATACATCTGTTTTCCCTAAGAAGTTTGAATGGTATCGGAGTGATTTAAGCCATGGATGGTTTATTGTTTTAATTGCAAATTCTTCAGCGAGTTCACGTTCATAGTTGTGAAATTTTATGCTTTTTTCAGTTAAGTTTTGGTATTCATCTGGCGCATCAGTAGTAGCAATGTATAAGAAATTTTGTTTTCTAAATACTGCAATGAGCCTAGTTTGAAAGTTATCATTATAAGCAAAATAGTGAATGATGCTGTATCCATTTAATGCTAGTTGTAATACATTTTCATAGAATAGATCAAACTCCATATATGGTATTTGATTTACTTTTATATTTTCTCCATTTTTAATTTTGATAAAATTTTTATCCATGTAAAACCTCAGAGTATATTTGAATATTTGAAATATAAGAGTTTATAAAATCAAAAGTAAAGAAAGTTAAAATAATAGATACTGCAAGTAGGATATATTGTGGTAAAAGTCTTTGAAAGTTTTCTGGTATTTTTATGTTTCCATCATAATTATTAAAAATAATTCGTATAAAATATTTTGCAAATCCAGCGAATACAATGATTAATAACATAATAAAGATTATGGCAACCGAGTATAAACCTTGCTTTAAAGTACCCATTATAATTAAGAACTCACTTAAAAAAATTCCAAAAGGTGGAAAACCTGAAATACCAAAAAATCCTGCAATAAATAATATAGAACTTTTAGGCATTAATTTTATTCCATTGCCTACTTTATCTATTAACTTAGAGCCATAAGCAAATAAATAGTTTTGTGAAGTTAAAAAGAGTGAAGATTTTATAAGGGAATGGTGTATTAAGTGTAGTATCGCTCCATAAGCGGCAAGACCTCCAACTCCAGTTCCAAATGCGATAATTCCCATGTTTTCGATACTTGAATATGCCAATAGTCTTTTATAATCAGATTGTTTTAAGGCAAAAGTAGCTGCAATAAAAATAGAAATAATACCAAAAATTATTAAAAGTTTATTTGAAAAATTTCCTAAACCTGCCAATATTAAAATTTTATTTGTTTTATAAATTGCTAGGAAAGCACAATTTAAAAGTGCGCCAGAAAGTAGCGCAGATGCAGGACCAGGTGCTTCGCTGTGAGCATCAGGTAGCCAAGTATGCATTGGAGCTAATCCCATTTTTGTTCCATATCCAACAAGAATAAAGATAAATGCAGCTTTGAGCAATTTTTTGTCAAGTAAGTTTGCAATATTGCTAAAATCGGTATATGTGAGGGGACAATTTATTCCCTTAATATCCATTGAAAGAACTACAAAAAAGGAACCCAAAAGGGCAAGTGCAATCCCCACAGAGCAGATTAGTATATATTTCCATGTAGCCTCAAGTGATTTTTTTGATTTATGTATAAATATTAAAGGTGCACTTGATAATGTTGTTGCTTCAATGGCTACCCATATTAGTATTATATTGTCTGAGAGAGAAACCAAAGTCATGGCAGATAAAAATAAGACCATGGAACCAGTAAAAATTCTTTCATTGCTCAATTGGATTTCTTTTAAATATGAGATTGAATAAAAAATAATACATAAAAATAGAAATGATATTATAGAGAGAATTACTAAACCCTCATAAGTACATTTTAAATATGAATTAAAATAAATATTTTGTGAATTTAGTATTAATGCAATTGTCATAATAAGATGCATTATTCCTGAAGAGAAGAATAAATATCTTCCGAATTTTATTGATGTAAAAAATATTAATAATCCATTTAAAAAAATTATTATTAAAACTAGGTCTGTCATCTTATAAGTCCCTTAAAGATTTTAATAGTGTTGTATCTATGTCATCAAAAGTTTTGTTGATGTTGTGTAGAACTATCCCCATTAACATCACACCAACCAAAAGATCTAATAATATACCAAATTCTATTATATTAAGGTTATGGTTTGATAAAATTAATCCTAATAAATAAATGCCGTTTTCCATCATCAAATAGCCAATAACTTGTGTTATAGCTTTTTTTCTTGCAATGATAAGAAAAATACCAGATGTAAGTGTTGTTATCCCAGCAGGGAACAAAAATGTATTGTGATGGTTTATATGAAAATTAAATTTATTGCCAATGAATATTGATATAATAATGATGATTAATCCTAAAAAAACAGACCCATTATAACCAATTATAGGCTCAATTTCTCTTTTTATAGTAATCCTTTTCATGACAAAGTACAAAAATATTGGTATTAAAAAAGATTTTATAAGAAGGGTAACTAGTATGAATAGGATAACACTTATAGTTATTTTATCGTTTATAAAAAAAGGTAAAACTGAGACAAGAAAGCCTTGGAAAGCAATTAGGTATATAATGCTTAAAAGTCTACTTGAGCCTAAACAAAATAAAACCATAAGAACTGTAAGCGTTAATATTAAATTTGACATGTACCTTACCTAGCAAACCCCATAATTATTATTGTTGCAAATGTAGCTAAAGAAAATGTTATAACTAAAAATTTTGGAACTTTATTTAATTTAAATCTCGCCATTATTGATTCAGTTATTCCAATAGAAATGTAAATGCATATAAGTGTTATATAAAACGAAGCTATATTCCATTTATTGTCCAAGCCAAATCTTGGAAATAGCAGGAGTGTTAAAAAACTCGAAAAAAATAAAAGTTTAAGATATGAATTAATATAGATAAATGCTAAAGCAGGTCCGCTATGATCAAGTATCATAACTTCGTGAATCATTGTTAGTTCAAGATGAGTTGCAGGATCATCTATAGGCACTCTAGAATTTTCGGTTAATAAAATTAAAAATAATGAAATTCCTACAAGTGGTAAAGGAAAGTTGTAATTATTCCATACATTAATTTTGTTATTTGCCATGAAATAAGAAGCTATACTTAATTTTTCATCAAACCAAAAAAAAGAAATAATAACCATGAAAAAAGCAGATTCGGCTAAAAAAGAAAAAAATGCTTCTCTGCTTGCACCTAATCCCTCAAAAGATGATCCAGTGTCCATGGCAGATATTAGTGTAAAAAATTTTCCTAAACTCATTAAATATAAAACGAAAATTATGTCACCGTTAAATGAAAGAAGTGGAGGTAAGCCTGAAAATGGTAGGAATAATAGCGAAGTCAATGTGGTTGCTAAAGTAATAAGATATCCTACTTGAAATATTTGAGAAGTGCTAATACTGTAAACGGATGTTTTCTGTATAAGTTTTATAAGGGTATAATAATTTATTAATAATGGAATACCTTTTTTACCAGCAAAAAAAGCTTTAATTTTAAGCATAATTGCTGAAAAAAGAGGAGCTAAAACAATCAATGTTAAAAATAAAATCAGTGATTTCATTAATTGCCTCTAAATTAGTAATAATAATATAATTAGTACTATCAGGATGTAACCTATATAGATATGTATATTTCCATGTTGAATCCATCTTAGTTTTTCAAAAAAAAGATCTAAAAATTTAGCAATATTTTGAATAATGTATTTTTCTGCTATATCAAGATATTCTAAATGGTATTCAATTTTATTGGGAAAGATTTTATCAATTTTCTTATAGTCACTTTTAAAAAGAACAAATGGCTTATAAAATTTTATAATAGAAAATGCATAGGAGAAATCTGTATACTGCATTCTTGTGGTTGGTTTACTAAAGCCACAACTCCATGTTGATGTATTATGAATTTTTTTGGTTTTATAACAAAAATATTTTAAAGTAAAAAGTATAGTAAGTATTAAAAAAAATAGCAGACTTATATTAGTTATTGATGTAGAAAAATTAAAATAGTCATTTATATGAAAATCTATAGAATTTAGAAATAATGTTTCAGTTCCATACAATGCTATTTTAATGAAATATTTAGGAAATACTCCTATTGTAAGACAGATGAGAGAGAGCCCAATCATAGGGATGAGCATGAAAATACCACTTTCTTTTGCATTACTTGTGTTGTCATTTCTTGGTTCACCTAAAAAAGCAACACCAATTACCTTAGTAAAACATGCCAAGGCTAGCCCACCAACTACAGCTAGCGATATGATAGCAATAATAGATGCAAATTGTGTTAATGGTAATTGTTTTAAACCTTGAAAACTTCCAAAATAAATAATAAGTTCACTTATAAATCCGTTAAACATAGGTAAACCTGTTATTGCAAGGCTACCGACTAAAAAAGTTAAACCTGATACCTTCATATTTTTTAACAAGCCACCCATTTGTTCAATAGATCTATTTTTAGTGTTATGAATAACTGAACCAGCTCCAAAAAATAAGAGTGATTTGAAAATTGAATGATTTAGTGTATGTAAAATGGCACCAGTAAAGCCAAATAGAGCCATAGCGAAATTTTTTTCATACTGCCCAATCATTCCTATTCCTATCCCAGTTATAATTATCCCAATATTTTCTACGCTATGATAAGCAAGTAATTTTTTTAAATCAGATTGACCTAAAGCATAAACTACACCTAAAACACCTGATATGACTCCAAAAGCAAGAACTGTATAGCCAGTGATGATACTATTAAACTCAAGCATAGTATATATTTTAAGGATTCCGTATATACCCATTTTGATCATTACGCCTGACATGATAGCCGATATATGGCTTGGAGCTGCAGGATGTGCATAAGGTAGCCATATGTGCAATGGAAATAAACCAGCTTTAGAAGCAAATCCAATAAAGGATAATATAAAGATTAAAGTTTTAATGTTTAAAGGGATTAAAGATAGGTTAATAAAATTTAAACTATTGGTGTATGCAAACATAATACCAAATGCCGAATATATGAACATTGCCCCAATATGAGTAAATATAAGGTAAATATAGCCAGATTTTATTGTTTCAAAATCTTCATAATTGTAAATAACAAGGAAGTAGGAAGTTAACGACATTACTTCCCATGAAAAAATAAAAGTAATAATATTATTAGCACTTACGACAAAGATCATAGAAATTATGAGTAGTGAATATAAAAAATAACTAAGAGCCGTTCTCAATGCTTTTGATGAATCATTTAAGTAATGAAAACTATATATGACAGAAAAAAAAGATATTAAATATATAATTATCATAAAAAATTTTGTTAGATTATTTATAGAAAGTGCGACAATGAATATATCAGATAATTTATATGTTACATTATAAATCTCTTTATTATTTAATTTAAAAAGTGAGTCAATAACTCCCATTAAACTGCCTAAAGAGATAAATAACACACTCAATATCTTCATAAGGGAAAAGTTTTTATAAGTTGCAAATGGGATTAATCCACCAATTAGAATTATAAATATTGTTAATTTAAAAATGCCCATGTTAATCCTTTAATATTTTATCTTCAAAAGTTTTGATAAATTCCAACAATTCTCTTCTACAAAGTTCTTTTTTTATTGTGTTGACAAAGTGTTCATCCATAGAAAGTCTTTGCAATTTTATATCAATTATTGCCTGTTCTATTTTGTTTGCAGGTAAAGTAAGAAAAATAACTTTTGTATCTATCCCGTCTATAGATTCGAAATCTTTTGTTTCTTCTAGAAATCCTATAATAATCATTGTTTTTTTATAGAATACTGGCTTTTCAAAGGAAGGCTGCATATAGGCAATCCCATTTAATTATGATGAAACAATAGATTCACGATATAATATAGAGGATTTTAGTTGAAGTATATCTAGTTCTTCAATAGAAGGTAGCATATTTAACAACTCTGTTAAAACTTCATCACAGTTTTCTCCGTGAAGTCTATAAAGAATAGTTCCATTTAAAATGGCATCAATAATTTTTAAATGATAATTTGTTTTAATAATTAATTCCTGTTCTTGAGTTTCAATCCATCTCTCTACTTCATTAATATTAAATCTCCATTGGCCACCAATTTTAATTGCGAAGGGTATACGATGGTCATTTATCATTCTATATATTGTTTTATCAGATACACTCAATTTATCCGCTAAATCTTTTACAGTGATGAAAGTTTTGTCCATATTGGTTTAAAATTGTCTAAAATTGTCCAAACGTTAAATATATAAAACAATTTCCGTTGAAAGTCAAATTCTTTTTTAAAAGCAACATTAATTGGTTTTAAAATAAAATTATTTCAACCTGGAGTACCAATTTGTATAATAGACCTACTACAAAGTAATTAATGAGTTGTGTTATATTAAATTAATGACTTATTCAATAATGTTTTAATATTACTGCTAAAGTTAAAAAGTTATTGATTATTTGTTTCTATTAGGTTCTTTAATTGTAAAGCGTTTTTTGGTGCATAGGCATTGAAATCATTGTTAAAATAGATAAATATAGCTTCTTTATTGATATAATGTGCTTTAATAAAATTGGCATCTTCCATTAATTCATTTTTTGTGTAACAGGACGCATAACTGCCAGATTTTCCATGTCTGCGCATATAAATATAATTAGCTGTCAAGGGGGTATTTTTTAAAAAATCTGGCCAATCTGCTAAACATAGTGCAATATTGTTAAATTTACACAAATCAACAATCTCATTGCATATCCAACTATTATTTCTAAACTCAAAACAATTCTTTATATTATAATTATTTATGATTTTTATAAATGCTTCCAAAATATCAAGATTATATTGAAAATAAGGTGTCAATTGCCAGAGAATAGCACCTAATTTATCTTTTAATAATAAAACATTATTAAAGAAATTTTCAGTAGCTTTTTCGCAATTACTTAATTTTTTTATATGGGTAATAAACCTACTACCTTTAACAGAAAATATGAAATTTTTAGGCGTATTATTGTACCATTTCAAAAATGTATTTTCTGAAGGGAGTCTGTAAAATGTTACATTCAATTCTAATGTATTAAAATGTTCACTATAATATTCAAGCCACTTGTTTTTTGATAATTCATTAGGATAAAAAATATTTTTCCAATGACCATAACTGAATCCTGAACAACCAATATAGAGACTTTCCATTTATAATATATATAATATATGCAATATTTAGTGAATTTTTAATTAATCATATAACTTGACTAAATACATAATATTGTTTTATATTTAAATGTTTTAAGATTAGTTTTATTGAGGAGGTGTTTGTGAAAAAAAATATAATATCCATTTTGTTTATCTTAATTTTAACATTTTTTTTAGGAGGGTATTTGGCTATGGCTAATGATGAGGCAGATTTACAAGCATTTATTGATAACCATGTTAAGCTAATTGCACCACTACAAAAGCAGTCTGCTATAGCTTATTATGATGCAACACAATTTGGTAAAAGTGAGGATTATGATAGATATGCAGACCTTAATCTGGCAATTTCATTAATATATAGTAATAAAGAAGATTTTAAGAAACTTCAAAACTTTAAAGCCAGAAATCAAATCACAGATCCCTTACTTAAAAGGCAACTT
>DHGE01000118.1 GCA_002402635.1 Deferribacterales bacterium UBA4806 | reverse complement strand
AGCTTATATACAGAGCTGTGGGCAGTGATATCACTGAGAGAGCCTTAGATAAACTTGAAGATAAATGGGGTAAGAAATATTCCATTGTTACTACCTCTTGGAGATAAACTTAAGACAATCTTACTAACTATTTTAAATACCCTGCTGAGATTAGAAAAATTATGTATACTACAAATATTGTAGAATCTGTTATTATAGAATCTGTCCATAGACAGTTTAGAAAACTTGACCTTTAATAAGGCAGCTAATCCCTTTGAAGATAGCCTTTTAAAACTATTATACCTGGGAATCTAGAATGCTAAAAGTGTTAAAAAGAAACACAAAAGGGTTTCAAAGGGATGAAACCCTTTTGTGTCAGAGGAAATATTATGAGGTATTTGTTTTTACAGAAAAAACGAGATTTGACCTCAAGATTTTTTATATAACCGAATATCTAAAATATAAACCGTTAACATTTATACTTTTGACTTCTTTTAGACATAGTTATAGGTTTTAAATCATAAGAAATTCAAAATGATAATTGGAGGCTATTATGAAAGTTTTGTTTTTACAACCACCTATGGGTGGATGGGTTACGTGGGGTAAACATATAGCAATTAATGTGAATCATGCTCAATTAGCAGCTAATCTACGTGAATGGTATCCAAATATAGATGTGCATGTTTTAGATTGTAGAGCTTTAGAAATTGATGAGAATACAATGATTAAAATTCTTAAAGACATAGATCCTAATCTAGTATATATGGGCGATGCACTACAGACAACAGGTGTTGCTGCAATTCATCCACGATATAAAAGAGCGGCAGATCTTATAAAGAGTAATTTGCCAAATACTAAGATATGTGTTGGTGGTTTTTTTTATGGTGCAAATGCACAAAATATATTAGAGGAAACAGAATCTTTTGATTTTATTATTGCCGGGGAAACTGAAGCAACTATGCCTGAATTAGCTAAGGAATTAAGTAAAGGTGATCCTAATATATCAGTGGTTAAAGGTTTAACGTATCGTGATAATGGGTCAGTTAAAATGACAGATTATAGACCTTTGATTAAAAATTTAGATGAACTTCCTCTTCCTGCTTATGATTTATTTCCTATGGATAAATATGTAGGTTTCAACTATGTAAAGAAATATGTAGAGACATATCACTCTAGAGGTTGTCCAAATGGCTGTTTATTTTGTGTGGGTTGGTCAAACTATGATAAAAGAGGTAAAAATGACTGGACTAAATACCGCATTAGGTCAGGTAAGAGAGTTGTTGACGAACTTGAGATTCTTGTAAAAAAATATGGTGCAAAGTTTGTTTGCATTATGGATGAAGATTTTAACGTATACAGACCAAGGGTGGAAGAATTTATTGATGAGATGAATAAACGTAATTTAAATGTGCCTTTCTTCTTTATGGGTCGCGCACCTTACCATTTAAGGGATAAAGATTTGCTTAAACCTTTAAGAGAGATTGGTTTTGTATGTGGTTTGATTGGATTAGAAGCTGTAGATGAAGAAACCTTGAAGAAATTACATAAAAATGTTCAAGTAGATCAAGTTGCAGAGGTAGTTAATTTGTTTAGAGAAAATAACATAATGTCTGTAACAACCTGGATGGTAGGTTATCCAGATGATGATGAATCAAAGATAAAAAATAGGTTTGAACGAATAGATGCGATTGATCCAGATATGATGGCATTGCAGATTATGACACCATTGCCTGGAATACCAATGTATGATGAATTAAAACCTTTTATACAAGAGTGGAATTTGGAAAAATGGGATTTTCAGCACGCAGTGATTAATACAAAGCATCTTAGTAGGGAAGATTTAGGAAGGTTAGCAGCTTGGGCAAACAGAGAATTTTATAGTAAGCCTGGGAGAATTCAGAGAATTTTATATGATAAAAATTATCACCCACTTTGTAAGCTTATTGCAAGATGCTATGTCGAAACCGCAGATAAGCATGCACAAGCAGCTATGAAAAATGAAGTTTTTGTATAGGAGTTGTATATGATGAATCGTGCTATACATATTAGCCCTAAAGATTTATTATATTCTATGCAGTTTAAGGATGGTGATTTTGCTGATATAGCTATTGTTTGTGGACAACCTCAAAGAGCTATGTTAGCTCTTGAAAAAATAGAAAATCCCGTTAAAAATTTCAGTGCTTTTGGATATACATTTTGGACTGGTAAGTATAACGGAAGGCCTGTTACAGTTGGTAATGGTGGTTTCTATGCTCCAGATTCTGCTGTGGCTACTGAATTGTTATGCGTGGGAGGCGTGAATAATATAATTAGACTTGGTTCTTGTGGTAGTCTAAAGAAAGAGATTGTAGTTGGTGATTATGTTATAGCAGAAAAGGCTTTGAGAGGGGATGGGGTAACGAAATATTATGTAGATGAGTCTTATATTCCAACGTCTGATATAGATTTAAATAACAAATTATGCAATTTATTTGAAAATACATATAAAGGAATGGTCTGGACTACTGATGCATTACTAAAAGAGACAAAAGAAATTGTTAATGATGTTATTAATAAAGGTGCAATAGCTGTAGACATGATAACAAGTGCTTTTCTTACTATAGCCAATGTATATAAAAAGAAAGCAACTGCTTTACTTGTTGTAAGTGATAATCTAATTACAGGTGAACTTGGTTTCTCCAGCATTAAATTTTTTGACGCAGAAAAAAAAATGATTGATAAATCCTTTGCTATTATTGATGAATTGTTATGAATAGTCCACTCGCATGGCCAGTAACTTTTAAAAACAATATTATTTATGTTCTTGATGAGACAGAGCTTCCATTAGAAGAAAAATATATAGAAGTTAAAACATTAGATGAAGCTTTGAGAGTTCTTGGTCAAATGAAGACTAGGGCATTTGGTCAGGTTTTGTTATTTTTTTACACCTGTGCTATTTCAAATAAAATTGATGAGATAGCACAGGAATTTCTAAAAACACGACCTACTTTTGATTTTTTTCTTCTATCAAGAATTTTGAAAGAAGTGTTTGAAAAAACTAACGATATAAAATCTGCCGTGGATATACTTCTAGATAATTTTGAGAAAAAAAGAAGAAACAGAGTGAAAAAACTTGCTTCTATATTACCGGACTATTCAAAGATTCTTACAATCTGTAATGTTAGTGGGGAATTAGTTTATCTTTACGAAGCATTAAGAGATATAGGTAAAAAAGTGGCTTTTTATGTATCTGAAACACGACCCTATCTTCAAGGTTCTAGATTAACTTTTTGGGAGCTTAATCGTAACAATATTCCTGTTAAGCTTATTTGTGATAATCAATCAGCTATTATTATGGAAAAAAAATTGGTAAATTGTATAATAACTGGTTCTGATAGATCTACAATAAAAGGGGATATTATAAATAAAATAGGAACGTATCCTTTGGCTGTATTGGCCAATTATTACAATATTCCTTTTTATTCTCTTGTCCAGTATCCTTCAGATATTGATGTAAACGAGATAGTGATTGAGGAGCGACCAAAGGAAGAAATATTTATGTTTATAAATAGTAGCCATATATATGCTCATTTGGATGCCATATATATGTCTTTTGATATTACTCCATCTGAATTGATAACTGGAAGAATTGATATGGAGGGTAATTTAAGATGAATTTATATGATATAAATCCTATGTCTCTTATTTGGGGTTATCCTAAGGATTCTTTTTATAAATATACAAAAGGGGAATCTTTTTTTGTAAGTGAAATGAGGCCATCATTTGCAGGTTTATCTATATGCCAACATTTAAATAAAGCAAATACAGCTATATATATAACAGACAATATGTTGGGTATATTGTTTTATAAAAATAAGATTAAAGATATTTTATTTTTTTATAAAAATAAAAAAGATAACCTTTATACAGGTATTTGCGGAAGTTTATATATTAATGTATTGGCAAAAACTCATAATATTGAAATTAAGTTTTATGAAGGGTTAAAAAATGAATTTGAGGAATATAGAAAAATATCAACAGATTTTCCTTTTATTAATTACTATATAGAATCATGTGATGAATCTTTTAGTGGAGGTAATTAGTGATAGATACAGAAATAACAAATGAATTTATTTATTGGGGTTCCCAGCTTTATAATAAAGGCCTTGTAATAGGAACATCAGGAAATATATCCAAAAAAATCAATGATAATATTTATCTTACTGCACATAATTCATATTTAGGTTATTTGAGCAAAGACGATATTACTGTAATAAATAAAACTGGCAATTTATTATATGACAAAGTTGAACCAACATCAGAAAAATTACTTCATACTAATATATATAGAACTATGCCTGAAAAAAATGTTGTGATACATGCTCACCCTCTTTATACATCCTATTTTTTTAATTATTTTGATAAAATAGATCCAATTACATTTGAAGAAAAGATGTTTATAGGTAATATAGGAATTGTTCCTCAAAATTCTCCAACTGTTGTTGATATTGATCCTGTAATTAAAGCTTTTGAGATTAATAATATTGTAATATTAAAAAGACATGGTGTTGTTGCTGTTGGAGAAGATTTTAAGTCTGCTTTTTCGTTGATTTATCTATTAGAAGAGCATGCAAAATTAAATTTATTGTGTACTTCTAAAAAATTTTTATCTGAAAAAAAGGATGAAAAACTTATACATAAAAAGTGTAAATTGTTTTCAAAAGAACATATAGCAATACTTATTGATATAATTAATAATGATGACAAGGTGCAGCAATTAGGAAGGGATTATAAACTTACTACTGTGTTAACAGTAAAAGATAATGATCACACTATTTCATTTCATTATAGAGATGGCAAAATATTTAATGTAAGCAATGATGATAGTTTTTCAGAGTTTATATTTTCAGCTAAAACTGAAGTATGGAAGCAGATATTTAATAGGGAAAATGATCCTTTTGTGGCTTATGGACAAGGGAAAATAAAACTTAAGGGAGATTTTAATAAATTATCTAAATGGTTCCCTGTTTTTGAGAGAACTTTTGAACTTTGGGGACTTGCCCCTGTGGAGTGAATATGGAAAATTATAGTATGTATTTAGGTGGAGAATTTGTTGAAGGTGAAGAATATTTAGAAGTTGAAAATCCATATACTCAAGAAATAATTGCTAGAATACCTGATGCTTCAGTAAAACATTTAGATGTGTGTTTAAAACAGGCAAAATTGGCTCAAAATGAGTGGGAAAACACTAAATTAAGTGATAGAAAATCTTTTTTACTAGATATCGCTGAAATTATTTCAAGCAATTTAAAAAAACTAGCTGAAATAGAGTCTGTTGAGATAGGTAAACCTATAAAAGAGACATTGTTAGTTGATATCCCTTTGGCAAGTAAAGTTTTTGAATATTATGCCTCTCTGCTAGATAATTTTAGCAATCCATATTATTTAAATGATAATGAGTTAAATATGATTTATTATCAACCCTTTGGGGTTGCGGGTGTTTTACTACCATATAATGTTCCTTTAATGATTTTTGCTTTTAATGTTGCATCAGCGATAGCTGCCGGTAACGCTGTTATTGTAAAACCTTCAGAGTTTGGCAGTCTGTCAATTTTGGAATTGGCTAAATATATTGATAAACTGGATTTTCCTAAAGGTCTTATTAATGTAATAACAGGTAAAGGTGAAACTATAGGTAGTTTGCTTGCTTCTTCTAATATAGATTTAATCTCTTATACAGGGTCAAGCAAAAATTTGATTAAAATGTTTAATAGTATGAAAAAGCCCAAAAAGATAATTAATGAAACGAGTGGTATAAACATAGCAGTTGTTTTTTCTGATGCTCAAATTGACGAGGCTGTAGAAAACATTGCGGCTTCATCTTTCATGAAACAGGGGCAGATTTGTATTAATACAAGTATATGTTTAGTTGAGGAAGATATATATGATTGTTTTCTTAAAAGTTTTACTGAAAAAATAAATAAAATTAAAATAGGAGACCCATTATCACCTCTAACTGGTATGGGCCCGCTTAGATCAAAGGCACATTTAATTAAAACTATAGAAACAGTAGAAAAAATATTGCAGAATGGAGGCAAGATAATTGTTGGGGATACAAACGTTAGAGACAGAGAAAATTATTTTTATATGCCTACAGTTATAGAATTGGGTAGATTGATATATGAAGAGTGTTTTAATCCTGTGTTGTTAATAAAATCTTTTAAACGTGAAGATTTGAAGAGGTATTTGGAAGATAATCCAACAGGTTTAGTGTTGCAAATATGGACGAAAGATTATGACCGTGCTAAAAAAATAGCTTTAAAAGCCAAATATGGAAATGTTTGGATAAACACCTTTGCTCAGATGGATTCATCAATTCCTTTTGGAGGTTTTAAAGACAGTGGATGGGGAAGAGTTCTTGGCAAATGGGGTCTTTATGAGTATATGCAACCAAAAAATATTGGTATTGTTTTTGGTAAAAGTAAGGTATCAGGTTGGTTTAGTTAATTATTTATGTTTATATATTTATTATTAGTAATAAGTAATAGCTGAAGTATTTACTTTAACAATAATTTATTATAAGTTAATTTTAAAAATGGATATTATGAGGTGGAGTATTAATTTTCCTTATATGATCGATTGGGCAATAACAAATCGATGTAATCTCAACTGTTTAGAGGTATGAGTCATAATGAAATAAGTGATGACACTTCATTATATATAGCTCATGAGATAGATCTAATAAAGCTATAGTAGGTTATTATTGAAGGAGGAGAACCTCTTCTACGCAAAAATGTATTTGAGATTATAAAAATTATTCATAACAATAATATTCAAGTTTATTTAATAACAAATGGTATGTTATTAAATGAACTTCTTGCAGACAAATTCGCTAAATTAAATATAAAATTGATGATTACTGTTGATGGTGCGGATAAAAATAGTTATGAACATACAACTCAAATTTATCTGTTAAATTGTAATTTTCATAGTAATTATTATTTTTTAAAATAGAAAATGCTTTGTATAAAGATATTTACAAAAAAATTAATGGAGTAATGTTTTATATAATTGCAGTATGTGTTATAATAATATATTGAATTAATATTCTGTATCATATTTTATTTGTTTATATTCATATTATGTATTGCCATAAACTTTTTTTAGACTGGTTACTTTCACAAGAGTTTACCTTTATCATAGGAGAAAGTAAGAATATATCACTTACCTCAAGAGATGTAATAAATGAAGCCAATGGAAAGTACCCAAATAAAGATATACCTCTTACTTTTGAAAAAGAGGTTTTATATAATTACAATATTACAGATGACAATGGTAATATTACAGGAGAGACAAGTACATATATAAGATATATTGCGTCATTTAACCCAGATACATATAAACTTAATATGGAACATTTTAAATTAAGAATATCAGATTTTGAAGAAGAAATCTGTAGAATTAATGCAAAGAAGATATCTATAAATAACAAATACACTCAAATTGTCTCTTATGCAATAAGAAAACATATTAAAGGGTTATATGACATAGTTGTTAAAGATAATAAAGTGGTAGTTACAAAAAGACAAGATAAGTATGAATATATCCAGAAAAGCTTTGGTTGGTTTATAGTAAAGAGTAACCTGAATAAATTAGAATATAGCAGTGAGCATATTATTGAAACATATAAAGGTTTATGGAGAGTGGAGCACGGTTTTAGAGAATTAAAACACACTATTGAAGTTAGACCGATGTATCACTT
>DHGE01000140.1:3281-23210 GCA_002402635.1 Deferribacterales bacterium UBA4806 | reverse complement strand
GAAAAATTGAGGAATATATTGATATTAGGTTGTAAAGATTTTGAATGCTATTAACTAATGATAAGAGTAAGTATGTATTTAAATTATAATTGGTGATGGAGCCCAAATAAATATATATATAATATTCACAAATAAAATAATTATGAAGAGGTGATGAATAATGTTTGACAATGAAAGGATTGCTTTGGCAGAAGCTGGCAGAGAATTGATGAATAGGAAGTTATCAGTTGGAACGTGGGGTAATATTAGTCTTAGAGTAGAAAAAGACAAATGTATAATCACACCCAGTGGTATGAACTATCAGAAATTAAAACCAGATGACATGGTGTTAATAGATTTAGAAGGTCAGGTTATAGATGGTAAATGGAAGCCATCAAGTGAGAAAACCTTGCATGCTGAAATATATAAAAACAGAGCTGATGTTAGAGCAATAATACACTATCATCCAATATTTTCCAGTATACTTTCTGTGGTCAGATACAATATACCAGCATTAATTGAAGATTCAGTAATGCTATTGGGTGGAGAAATAAAAGTAACTGATTATGTCTTTCCTGGAGGAGCTGAATTGGCTAAAGAAGCTGTGAGAGGATTAGGTAATAATAATGCTGTGATTTTGGCCAATCATGGGGCAGTATGTGTTGGAAAAGATTTAGAGAAAACATTTGCAGCCTGTGAAGTACTAGAGAAGTCTGCTCAGATTTTTATTTTTGCTAAGTTATTTGGGCAAGTGAATCTATTGCCAGAGGATGACATTAGGAAGCTGCAAGCATTAACAGCAGATTATTTAAAATTGTGGGAGCAAAAATAGTTTAATTAATTTAAAAGCTAACGTTTTATTACAACTCAACTTTATCAGTTAAACAGTAATTTTCAAAGTAATTATTAATTATTAATATTGGAAATGTTTTATATAAAGGTATTTAATAAAATCAATGAAGTAATTTTTTATATAATTGTAGTATGTGTTATAATAATATATTGAATTAATATTATGTATCATATTATTTGTTTATATTCATATTATGTATTGAGATAAACGGTTTTAAGTGTTGTTTAGTTAGTATGTATATAAGTATAGTTAACTCAAAAAGTAAAAGTGGATATAGACATAAAACAGTTCAGATAGTCGAATCTTATAGAGAGGGTAATAAAGTAAAAACTCGGCTGTTATTACACCTTGGACCACTAAATAAATTTTTAGATAAAGATGTAGATAAGTTTATAGATGAATTGTTAAAGTTAAAAGGAGAGGTAATAGCAGATAGAATAAAGAAATATGGGCAACTAAAAGATTTGGGGGATATGTTTGCAGTATTACATATACTAAAAGAATTAACATTATTACAGAAGGTATTAAAACTACAAGAAAAAAACACGAAGATTGAGTTTGATGTTGCAAGTAATCTCCAGGCATTAATATCAAACAGGTTAAGCGACCCATCGAGTAAATTAAAGTTACTCACATGGCTTGAAACAGTATATTTGCCAGAAGTCAAAGAAAAAGACATAAGCTATAACAATCTATTAAGGACATTAGATTTCATTATTGAGCATAAGAAAGAGATAGAAGATCATCTTGCAGATTCAGTGATGTCTATCTGTGACATAGAGTTAAAACTTTGTTTTTATGATATAACTTCCACATATTTTGAATCAGACCATATAGATAACACTGATGACATAAGGAGGTTTGGTTATTCAAGGGATCATAGGAGTGACAGGTGCCAGGTGTTAATAGGTGTGGTAATGACAGAAGAAGGTATACCTTTAGCCCATTATGTATTTTCTGGCAACACTGCAGACAGGTCCACATTAAAAGAAGTAATAAGTGATGTAAAGGCAAGGTTTGGGACTCATGTCAGTGTTACACCAGTAGTTGATAAGGGTATGATAAGTAAAAATAATTTAGACTGGTTACTTTCACAAAAATTTACCTTTATCATAGGAGAAAGTAAGAATATATCACTTACCTCAAGAGATGTAATAAATGAAGCCAATGAAAAGTACCTAAATAAAGATAGACCTCATACTTTTGAAAAAGAGGTTTTATATAATTACAATATTACAGATGACAATGGTGAAATTACAGGAGAGACAAGTACACATATAAGATACATTGCATCATTTAATCCAGATACATATAAACTTAATATGGAACGTTTTAAAGTAAGAATTTCAGATTTTGAAGAAGAAGTTTGCAGAATTAATGCAAAGAAGATATCTATAAATAACAAATACAGTCAGATTGTCTCTTATGCAGTAAGAAAACATATTAAAGGGTTATATGACATAGTTATTAGTGGTAATAAAGTGGTAGTTACAAAAAGACAAGATAAGTTTGAATATATACAGAAAAGCTTTGGTTGGTTTATAGCAAAGAGTAACCTCAATAAATTAGAATATGACAGTGAGCATATTATAGAAACATATAAAGGTTTATGGAGAGTGGAGCACGGTTTTAGAGAATTAAAACACACTCTTGAAGTTAGACCAATGTATCACTTCAGTGAACGAAGAATCAAAGCACATATATTTGTGTGTTTCATGGCACTTGTTATATCCTGTATAATAGAGAAAAGATTAAAAGATAATAACATAAACTTATCTATTGAAAATGCACTATTTGAATTAAAGAAAATAAAACTCATTAATTATACAACAACAAGTAATGTCAAATCAGTTGCAATAAATGAAGTTAATAACACTGCAAAGAAAATATTTAAAGCATTAAATATTACACCACCTACATACAAAAAAATTGTAGGATAAATTTAAAATTCAAATTTTCAATAAATCCAATATTATCAATCACTTATACACTTTGTGCTGATAAAGTCGGGATAACGTTGTACTGATGAAGTCGAATTTAAAGGAAAGTAACAAAATTTGGTGAAAATATAAAAATTAGATGCTTTGCTTACTTTGAACTTGATTATTATTTAATACATTTACATAAAGAAATAATTTGGATCTTCTAATTTCTTTTTTAGTCTAGCCCAAGCTGTTAGTACTTTGGCTGCTTCAAGGCGGAAGAGTTCATTTTCGCTTAAAAGGACTATTTTTAGATTGTTAGATATTTCAGATGCATTTGGAGAAAACTTTTTAATAGTTGTTTTATCGTCAACAATAAGACCAAAGATATATATCTTTTCATCTGTCAATCCGACTGCACTATATACATAACCTAGGTTTATCAATTCTTTTTTATTTACATAAATTCCAACTTCTTCTGTTAGCTCTCTTAAACATGTATCTTCAGGGCTTTCATCCTTTTTAATTAATCCCCCTGGAAATTCAATTATTTTTTTATTTATTGGAGGTCTAAATTGTTCTACTAAAATGTATTTATTTAATATTTTATTATAGCAAGCAACGATTACACCCCCTTTACAATTAATTCTTGTTACATATTCCCAATTTTTATATTTAGAGAGTTTTAAATATTTATTCATTACATATTCATTACGTACTTGTCTCTTTCAGCAATATTAGTACCTATTTTTGGGTTGCCATAAATGGTGTAAATCCTAAATATTTGTTCATTATTATTTTTTATGAGCGACAACTTTTCTCTAAATTGTCTAACAAGTATTCTATTTGCTGTAGTTATTACAAACCGAATATTCTTAAAGTTGTTATGAATTGCTAAAGATCTGATGATATCAATAAATGCAGCTTTATTAATACCATCCAATAAATCAATAGGTTGGTCAAGGAAGTAGCTGCCTCCAGCTATTCGAGCTAGTGATAAAAATAAAGCTAAATTTAAGATTATATTTTGAGTGTTTGATAAATATTTTACTTCGTCAGAACTTATTAGCTCATTAATATTGCTAAACTCTTGATAATATGATACTGATTGCATCTTTCTGTATAAATTAATTGCGTCATTATTGGCCATTATTAGTATTTCTTTAATAAATGAAGTTTTTAATTTTTTTAACTTTTTTATATCTTCACAAATCGTATTTTTGTATTTTTTTATTTCAGCTATTCTATTTTCTAAGAATTTAATCTTATTATTTAGATAATTTTCAGAATAAAGAAAGAAATTATTAAGAACAATATCATCAATTTTAAATATATTTATTAAATCACTTTCTGCTAAAAATTTATTATATGGTATAAAGGTAAAGGGTTTATCAAAAATAATTGGTCGTTTATTATGAGGTGTATTACTAATATTTGATTTTAATGTAATTCTTTTATTGTTATCTATTTCTTTTCTAATTTGTTTCCCATTGTTCAAAAATAATGATACGGAAGGCAATTTCTCTGTATATTTGTTTTGTATAAATTGAGAACAGTTGTTATTATCGCTGAAAACCCATTCAATCGCATCTATTAAACTAGTTTTACCTGTTGCGTTTTGTGAATAAATAATAGTTATAGGTTTGTCTATATTAACTGTTATATCACCTTTTAAACCTTTAAAATTGGTGATATTAATTTTATCAATTAAAAAAGTTTTCATAATTTTTTATAATTTCAAAAAATTCATTATATAAATTCGATATTTTTCTATCATCACTTTGAGCCTTATTTGAATTAAGGGGTAGAAATGAAATTTTATCAATTTCATTAAAGTTAGTTATAATATATTTCCTGCAAATAGTTCGATTTTGTTCAATTAAAAAAGCGTTATTTTCGTCACATTTATTTGAGATAATTATTATATATGCATCATATAGTTTTCCTTCTTTTTCTTTATCTAAAAGCTTTGCAAACATCCATTCATTAATTTTATTAATATTATCACATATATATTTTAAGTCTTCTGAAGTTAAAATTAAAACATAGGCATAATCGCTTTTCATCAATAAATAATTAGTTGATGGCAATATTTCAGATTTATTATCTTCAATAATATCAAAATAAAGAGCTTGTATCCTTTTTTTTAATTCACTAAATAAATCATTTAACATAAATATTACCTATTAAGGATCTGAAATAAATAATTTTTTATCTCAGAAAAATTAGTAGTATTATATAACAACTGTATAAAATTTTCTAGGTTTATGAAATAAATAAATCGATATTTAGATAAATAAAATAATTTACTCTCAGTTATGTCCTTTTGATAACAAATTGTAAAATCCGTCAATTTATTAGGGATAACTCTACAATCTTTTACTTTTAATGTTTTATCAAAACCAGATGCTATGACAATTAATGGCATCATACTACCAGACAAAATTGCAATTTGTTGTAAAATATTGATTATATAATATGTAGTATAAAAAGGAGAATTCCAAACTAGTATATCAAGATTTTTTTCTGGGATATAAAGCTGGCCATAAAGATTACTATTTAGTGAATATTCAGCTTTAAAAATGATTTTAATGATTAATAAAGCGGGAATTGTTATATCTAATAGGTTTTCATATTTATTTACTTCGTCTGATCTAATTAAGGGTTCTTTACTTTTTTCTACTCCAGTTATTAATTTTGGCCAAATGGCAGCATCTTTATACTTATTTTTAAAAAGTTTAGCATCAAATATATCTAATAAATATTTATATTCAAATAAAATTTCACTTTTAAAATATTTTGGAATATTTTCTAAAATCTTTTGTTTCTTAAAAATTAAATAACTATATAATTCTTGAGCATCCTTATTGCCATGCACCTTTTTTAACTTATTATTTGATAATATGTATCTTCTAATTGGCATATAGGTGCCACGACCTCTGTCTGCAGATTGTTTCCATCTTAATATCCCAGATGAAACTCCTGGCAAATTTAAACGATTTCTAAAGGCTATATAATTATCTTTTATGAAATATCTAACATGATGAAGTTCTTTCATAAAAATTCTATCTATATTATTTATATTTATGAATGCACCATTTGTGTAAATATTAATATCAGGTTTAATTTGGGAGTAGCTGTCAGAGATTATATATAGTAATACTCTTGGATCTTCAGTAAAAAGTTTTATTGAATCTGCTTTTTTTGAAGTATCGAATGATAAATTGCTGCAAAGATTTAATAATAAAATTCTATCTAAATTATTGTTTTTCAAATCTTCTAAAATTTGTTTTTGAATTTCTATTTTTTCAAGATCATCTCCAATAATGGAATATATAGAAGTATCTAATGTGTCAATTCTCAAGATTTGTTGTTTAAAGAAGATGCTTTTTAAGTAATTAAAATCCCTATATATTGAATTTTTTAAAAATATTATTTTTTTATAAACATTTTTATTTCTTATAATAAAGATCTGTGGATTAATTAAATAAGAAATTTTTAGGTCTTTCAAATTCGTTGAATGTAAATATTCAAAGTGATATTTTTCAATTAATAATTTTAAATCTTCTTTATTTATTAATTTCATACCTGCAAAGAAGAAAAAAGGTAAATTGTGTTTGTTAAAAATATTTTCAAATTTAATAATATCCTTAATAGTTAATGAAAGTTCTGGAAGTAAGATGATATTTGTGTGGTAAATAGAGAAAAAATTTAAATACTTTTTTTTGTCAAATATTTTTTTTAATATTTCAAGCGCACCGCTTGTTTTATTGTTGTTTATAGTTTCAGTAAGTTTTATAAATGGTTGGTTAATAAAAGTTCCCCAGAGTTCATTTTTATGTTGTAAAATTTGTGGTATTTCTATTTTTATAATAAAATTACCAATATCAGTGGAGATATTTACTTTATTGCTTAATTTTAGGGTAGCATTATTTTTACGTTGAGGATAATTGGTTGAATATATATTATTTTGAATGTTTACAATAGTAGATTTTAGTTTTAAATCTACATAAAATAAACCTGATTCAGTTGTATCTGCAATGATTCCATGTAATCCATTATAGATCTTTTTTGAATGGTCAAAAGCTAAATTACTAATTATACCTGTTAGATTCATTTTTAAATTTATATTTTGGATTTCTTCATTGGCCATTATAAAATAGAAAGGTTGATGAATAGTATTGTAAAATTTAATAAATGATTTTTTCCATAATTCATGGTGAGGTTTTTTTGTATATAATAACAAAGGAATAATTACATGGTTATTAGTCGGTTGTAAAACTAAGGAATCATAAATAAGATCAGTAGGACAATTTTTTGTTGAGCAAATTAAATCTGCGCATATTAGAGGGAAGATCGTTAAATTAAAACAATTTACCCTTAATATTGTATTACTCAAATATTGATCGTAAACGTAGCTAATTTCAATATTTTGATCCGCGAAATTTTTTATAAATAAATATTTTTCATAGATTTTATTTGTTTTTATCAATATCAAACCACAATTATACTTAAGATCATCTATTATTACTTCATATTTTTTAAGAAAACAGTTTATTTTGTTTGTAGTGATTAATTTTTTTAATTTTTCACCTTGTGAAAAACCGAAACCACAAGAAAAAAATAAATTACCTTTGAACTTGTTTACGCTTTTTATAATTGTGTTAATATCGTTTGTGGAGAATGCTAGTTCTGGAAATAATGATAAAACATACTCCCTGCTTGTTTCTATATATTGCAATAACTTGAAAAACAAATTTATGTTTTCTTCTCGATTATTATCATCAACCGTTGACTGTACTGGGATATGCTTTCCTTGAACTAATATAGTTTTTAAGCTATTTATACTTTCATTATTATATGGAATATTAATATTAAAAATTGGCATATGCTATCAATAATATATAATATAGTAATTAATAATAATTTCTATTAAATACTTAAATCCTGCAAAAGAATATTTTATTTTAATACAATCTTATAAAATTGATATTTTCTATTAGCATTAACATTTATCTCAAGGCAGCTTACAGCAGATCAGCAAAATACATATCTAGATGTAGGACGCTTTATAAGTGAAAATTTCTTTGCCAGAGAAAAGAAAGATATATATACCAGATTTAGCTTGTCAAAATAGACTATGTGAAAAAGAAAACTCGACAGTTTTTTGTTGTCGAGGTAAAAATCTTTTGTCACCTTTGAATCAGGCATAGAACAACTTAATGCTATCTATATATTTATTTGAGAAAAAGTATCAAAGTGACAACATTTGAACCTCGGAGGTTGGAATAACTTTTAAGCTTGGGAAAATAGAGTACTCTGAGGTTGAGGTTTTTAGTTGACTTTAACAACTTTAACAGAGATAGGATTAAATATGAAATTCAAATAGCTTGTTAATGACAATGGAAAAATTAACATAATTGCCAATATAATTTTTAACAATTTTGTTAAGTTAAATTTTATCATTAACAGCTTGTCCAGTTTTTGGAGCACGTATAGAACATATTTTTTGTTGTAGAATTCTTCGATCCAATAAGTAATTGACTGTTCTGCTTCTTCAAAAGTATCAAACTCATTGAGCCAAAGTATTTCTTCTTTTATTGTCCTTATATGACGTTCAGTTTCAGCATTACCTTTAGGATTATTATATGATGTAAATATTTGTTCAATTCCAAGTAAAGTCATATCTTTCATAAAGCTTATAGATGTTGGCCTGCCCCATTATAATTTATAAGCTTTAAATTAGATCCTTTTACACCTTGAGGGAATTCTTTATTAAATGCTAAATCCAATGCTTTCTTCCAATCTTCTGTCTTTGCCCTTAACCTTACATTATAACCAACTATTTTCTTCGTATACTAGTCTAATATTATTATTAAATATGCCCATCCAATGGATGGTATTATAAACTTTGTCATATCTATTCCCCAATACTCCTTTGGGTAAGTGGCTTTCGGCTTGTTATGAGTAGATTTTCTCTTGGCTTTATATATTTTTTGCTTCACCAATAAATCCTTTTCTTTCATAATCTTATAAACCTTTTTGTGATTAACTGGTAAACCCTCTCTACGTTTCATGCAGGCACTTATACGTCTATATCCCCATAAAGGATGTTATGTTTTTATTTCTTTTATCTTTTCCATTAGCATATTATCATATGTTTTATTCTTACAATAATTATTTGAATCTTTTTTATTATGAATATTATAATAACTGCTCCTAGGTAAGTCTAAAGCTTCACAAGCTTCTTTAATATTATAACCAGCCAATTTCAATTGGATGGGCAGCCTCTACCTTGAACCTAAGATCTCTTTAAGTTTTTTTTAATATATCAATCTGAATGGCTTGTTTACCTATTATCTTTTGTAATCTTTCTATCTCAGATGAATTGTTATTTGAAACATTAGAGCTTAATCCCTTTTTACCACCTTCAAAAAATTTATCCCTTCATTTGTAATATTGCCCTTGACTGATCTTGTTGCTCTCTGCATATCTCTGCTACCTATTTCAGCCCTTTGACACCTTCTAAAACAATTGCCATCTTTTCTTCTGGTGTCCATTTTCTTGCACTCATTGCCAATACCTCCATAAATTCTTAATTTAATTCTAAATTATAACTCTAACTTTTAATGTGTCCAATACTTATGGGGGTCAGTATAGTCAGTATACATCTCCATCTTTAGTTATTTTTCCTTGCAGTTTATATGATTTATTTTCTATCTCAATAGACTCAGAATTGTTGTTTGAGAGTGGAATATTTTTTGTGCGGGATACCACTATATAGAAGTGTTGACAATGTTATATTGGTCGTATATTGTAAAACTACGTTTTAGATAATAAATTTCTAAGAATAGTGGAGGTTTGAAATGTTCCATGAAGATCAGATCCCTTTAATAAGTTCACCTAATAGAATAAAATCTAAAGTTTTATTAGAAAAGAAAGAAAAATTTGTCGCAAGAGGTATTTCAACAGCTTACCCTTTAATTGTAGATGAGGCTCATGGTGCTGTTATCAAAGATATAGATGGTAATGCTTATTTAGATTTTTATGGTGGAATAGGCGTTATTAATGTAGGGCATTCTCCTGAAAGTATAAGAAATGCAATAAAAGATCAGGTAGATAAATTTTTACATACCTGCTTTATGGTTGCCCCATATAAGTCATATATTGACCTAGCAGAAAAAATTGCAAATATAACGCCTGGGAATTTTCAAAAGAAGACTATTTTTATAAACAGTGGTGCAGAGGCTGTTGAAAATGCAGTAAAAATTGCAAGATTTTATAGAAAAAGAAGTGGCATAATTGCCTTTGAATCAGCTTTTCATGGTAGAACACTGCTAACCATGACATTAACAAGTAAAGTAAAACCATATAAATTTGGATTCGGCCCATTTGCTCCAGAAGTTTATAAAGTACCATCAGCATATTGCTACAGGTGTATATTTAATTCAACCTATCCTGAATGTGGTCTACACTGCCTTGAATATATAGAAAGGTTTTTTATTACTGAGGCTGATAGTGACCAAATTGCAGCTATGATAATAGAGCCTGTCCAGGGAGAGGGTGGATTTATTGTTCCTCCTAAGGAATTTTTGGTGGTGCTTAAATCAATTTGTGAGAAATATGGTATTCTATATATTAATGATGAAGTTCAATCAGGATTTGCAAGAACAGGCAAAATGTTTGCTATTGAGCATTTTGGTGTAGTGCCGGATTTAACTACTATGGCAAAATCAATTGCAGCTGGGCTTCCATTGAGTGCAGTTGCTGGTAAAAGTGAAATAATGGATGCTCCTCCTGAAGGCTATCTTGGGGGAACATTTGGAGGTAATCCGGTATCATGTGTAGCAGGCCTTTCAACAATAGATTATATAGAAAAGAATAATTTATGTGCAAAGGCGGAAGAGCTTGGTGAAAAGCTTATGAAAAAATTGAAAAATCTGCAGAATAAATATGAAAATATTGGAGATGTAAGAGGCTTAGGTGCAATGGTTGCAATAGAATTTGTAAAGAGTAGAAAAACAAAAGAACCTGCAAAAGAATTGGTAAAACATATAGTTAATGAAGCTTTCAATATGGGACTTTTACTTATGAGTGCTGGTATATATGGAAATGTTATAAGATTTCTTATCCCCCTTGTTATAACAGATGATCAGTTAGAGGAAGGTTTATCTATATTAGAAAGAGCTATAGTTAAATCTATAAAATAAATTTGTAGAGGTACATACTTGACAACAATTGAGAGTTTGAAACAGGAATTTGTAAAAAGAACACCACAATCACGGAAGTGTTATGAACAGGCAAAGGAGCACCTTCCATTGGGAGTTTCCAGTAACTTGCAATTTTATGAGCCTTACCCAATTTATTGGGATCATGCTGAGGGTAGCCATTTTTGGGATGTAGATGGCAATGAATTTACTGATTTTAATTGTGCCTTTGGTGCATTAATGGCAGGGCATTCTCACCCAAAGTTAGTTGAGGCTGCAAAGGAACAGTTAGTTAGAGGCACTCTTTATTGTGCACCATCATATCTTACTGCAATGTGTGCAGAGGAATTAAAAAAGCGATACCCTCTTGACTTAGTTAGATTTACAAATACAGGGACTGAAGCCACGATGCATTCAATAAGACTAGTCAGAGCTTATACAGGAAAGAATAAAATAGTAAAAATTGAAGGTTGCTATCATGGGATGCATGATTATATGTTGCATAGCATTTTCCCTCATTTAGGGGAAATTGGCCCTGATTGGGCACCCACTACTGTAACACAATCCAAGGGTATACCACTTTATATAAAAGATGACATTCTAGTTGTGCAATATAATGATATAGATGCTATGAAGGATGTTTTTGAAAAGCATACAGGAGAAATAGCTGCTGTTATTATTGAACCAGTAATGATGAATTGTGCATTTATTCCACCAAGAGATAATTATCTGAAAAAAGTGAGAAAGCTTACAGAAAAGCATAATGTGGTACTAATTTTTGATGAGGTGAAGACAGGTTTTAAATTAGCCTATGGCGGAGCCTGTGAATATTTTGACATAAAACCTGACCTTGTAACATTAGCGAAATGTCTTGGGAATGGTTTTTCATTAGCTGCCTTTGGTGGTAAAAGAGAAATACTTGAACGATTGGAGATTGATGTACTTCATGGAGGGACTTATGGAGGCAATCCTTTTACTATAAATATAGCGCTACATTCTCTAAAAGAGTTGATGACAAAAGAGAATCTAGAAAAAGCTTTTAAATTAGAAGAAAAACTTGCAAAGGGGCTTGATGACTTAATGAAAAAACATAATATCCAAGGATTTATAAACAGTATTGGTGCCTGTGGTATGATTTTCTTGTCAGAACATGATATATATGACTATAGAACATGCACAAAGTATTATGATAAGGAGAAGTTTTTAAAATTCTGGTTTGGAATGGTTAATAATGGAATATGGTTGGCTCCTCGTATTGACGAACACTGGACTGTTTCTATTGTTCATAGTGATAAAGACATTGATAAGTTTTTGGAAGTTTTTGATAAAATTGCTCCTACTTTAGTTTAGGTGAATATCCTATAAGAGGATAACATTGGTGATGGTTGAAAAGCACACTGGCCTGAAGCATGCTTTACCTATGAGACAGATGACTATGATTGCCATTGGTGGTGTTATAGGGGCTGGGCTGTTTGTAGGTAGTGGTGCTGTTATACATGAAATGGGGCCGGCGGCAATTATATCATATTTGCTGGCTGGAATTATTGTGGTTCTTGTTATGAGAATGCTTGGAGAAATGGCCATAGCTAATCCAACAACTGGGTCCTTTTCAGAATATGCAAACACTGCGATTGGCTCATGGGCAGGTTTTACCACAGGATGGCTTTACTGGTATTTCTGGGTAATCGTAATTGCTATTGAAGCTATAGCAGCAGGAGCCATTGTAGTCTCATGGTTTCCTCAATTGCCTATCTGGATTACTCCATTTGTTGTGATAACTATTATGATGACAACTAATCTATTTTCAGTTTCCATCTATGGAGAATTTGAATTCTGGTTTGTATGTATCAAAGTGGCAGCAATTGTTCTATTTATAGCTATGGGAGTTGTTGCAATTGTTGGTTTTTTGCCAGGGAATTATGTGCCTGATGTGGGGAGAAATCTTTTTGGCTATGGTGGATTTATGCCAAAAGGTGCCCTATCTATATTAAATGGTGTGGTAATTATAATATTTTCATTTTTTGGTGTTGAAATTGCTACAATAGCGGCAGGAGAAGCAAATAACCCCAAAGAGTCAGTAGCCAGGGCCACAAATAGCGTAGCTTTTAGAATTTTGTTTTTCTATGTTGGTTCAATTTCTGTTGTTGTTATGCTTTTACCATGGCAGGATAGTGCTATACTCCAGAGTCCATATGTTGCAGTTTTAATGCGTTTAAAAGTTCCTGCTGCTGCAGAAATCATGAATTTTGTTATACTTACAGCTGTGCTATCATGTTTGAACTCCGCTATATATAGCTCTTCAAGAATGCTTTATGCTTTGTCCAGACAAGGGAGTGCTCCTTTAGTGTTTTGTTATACTAATAATAAGAAGGTTCCAATTTATGCAGTTTTAATATCATCTGCAATTGGATATATAGGATTGTTAATTAATTATTTTTCTCCAGAGGCAGTATTTTTCTTTCTTTTGAATGCTTCTGGTGGGGCAGCACTTTTTATATACCTTACTGTAGCATTCTCAGAACTCCTTACCAGAAGAAAAATGGAAAAAGATAAATTACAACTATTAAAACTTAAAATGTGGTGCTATCCGTATTTAACTCTATTAATAATAGCAATATTAATAGCTATCTTGGTTTCTATGGCTTTTATTCCGGTAATGCGTTCACAATTTTTTCTTTCAAGTGGAATAGCTATATTATTAATTTTGTGTGGTTTGCTCCGTCAAAAATATTTGTTGAATAAACCGAAATATAATAAAAATAAATATTTAATAAAAGAAGCAAAAAATATTATAGAGTAATACATTATGGGAAATACTGTAGAGTATTCATACAAAATTTGGCTCTTACCTGGCAGTTGTAATTTATTTTCTCATTTTGTTGTTTATAGGGTAGAAATATTAAAAGTTCTGAAGATTTTGTTTTATCAGGCAGAAAACTATCATTTTCCCTACTTGTAACAGGAATTGTTGCAACCTGGTATTGTGCTGGACCACTTTTTGGTGGTGCTGCTAATGCGTATCTTTTTGGTTTACATGGAGTTATCTTTGATCCATTTTCTGGATCACTTTGTTTAATTCTGGCAGGATTGTTTTTTTCAAGGATAATGAGCAGAACTAAATATAATACAGTATGTGACGTATTCTACCGTAGACATGGAGAGGCCATTGGTATAATAAGTACTTTTATTATGATTTTTATAGAATTAGGATGGATTGGTTCACAGCTAATCGCTTTTACTTCCATATTGAAAGTAGTGAGTGGTTTATCAATAGATATGATTCTTTATGGGTCATGTGTTGTTGTGATCTTATACACATACTGGGGTGGTCTCTGGGCTATCTCACTGACAAATGCTTTACAGTTCATTATATTTTGTGTTGTCCTATTAGCAGGATTTTTTCTTGCAATCAATTATATGGGAGGCTTTGAAATTTTTACTAAAGTGACAGATAGCTGGTCAAAAACTGCTGCATGGTCATTTTTACCTGTGAAAGAGTCTGGATTTCTTGGCTATACAGGTCTATCTGGATGGTCTTACTATATAGCAGCTTGGCTCTCAATTGGTGTGGGAAGTCTCTGCGCCCAGGATTTAATGCAAAGAGTTCTTGCAGCAAAGAATGAGAAAGTTGTTGTTAAAGCAATTTATTCAAGTTCAGTAATTTATCTTATTATAGGAATTATTGGTCCACTTTTGGGCATTGCATATTACGTACATTATCCAGATTTAAGAGTTGTTGATACTGAAACAATAATTCCATTTATTGGCGCACACATGCTGAGCCCTGTCTTTTCAATACTGTTTTTTGTTGCAATTTTGGCAGTTCTCATGAGCACTTGTTCTGCTGCTGCACTTGCTGCATCATCACTAATTGGTTACAATATTCTTAGAACTATAAAAAAAGATGTAGCCGATGAAACAATATTATTTACGACTAAAAAATTATGGTTCCCATGGTTATTATAATAGCATTGTTTCTTGCTTTAATGATGCAGACAGTTTATAAACTGATGGTGGTTTCTTGGTCGATATTACTGGTAGGACTTATGGCAGCATTCATTGCAGCTTTTTTCTGGAAAAAGGCCAACCACTCAGGAGCATTAGCATCTCTTTTAGTAGGTCTTTATTCATGGATAGGTTTAATTTTATATTTTATAAAAGAAACTTCAAAAAATAATACTGGAGTGGTTGAAGGTTTCACAGTATATTGGGATTGGGCAATATGGGATGCAGTATATATTTCATCAACCTGGGCTTTTATTATTTCTATAGTAACACTTGTTGTTGTTTCTTTGATGACACAAAAAATTGATCCGCCTAAACCATTAGTGAATGCAATGGGGGAGCCTTTAGAAGTAAAAAATTGGTTTGGTAACCCCTTTAAATAATAAATTAGGAGGTTTGTAATGACAAAAAATGTAAAAATGTGGATTAATAGTAAAGAAGTAGATAGCAGTGATGGCAAGACCTATGAAGATATTAATCCAGCAACAGGAGAAGTGTTGGCAAAAGTGCCTATTGCAACTGTTAATGATGTGAATATGGCAGTGAAAGCTGCAAGGGATGCCTTTGATAAAGGTATTTGGCCAAAGTTCCCTCCTGCTGAAAGAAGCAAAATATTGTGGAGACTTGCAGAGCTTATTGCTGCCGAAGCTGACAGATTAGCTACATTAGAAACAGCTGACCAGGGCAAAACAATAAAACTATCTAGGGATTCTGATTTTGAGTTTGGAATAGACAATATAAGATTTTTCGCAAGTATTTGTAGAAATCTGGAAGGCAAAAGCGCTTGTGAATATAATGGCCTTGGCACAAGCATTATCAGAAGGGAACCAATCGGCGTTGTTGCTTCCATTACACCGTGGAATTACCCGTGGATGATGGCTGTGTGGAAAATAATTCCAGCAATAGCTGCAGGCAACACTGTTGTTGCAAAACCTGCCAGTTATACACCACTTTCAACAATAGAATTCGCAAAACTTATTGAAAGGGCAGGCGTTCCAGCTGGTGTGGTAAATGTTATAACTGGTCCTGGTAAGTCAGTAGGTAAAGCACTAACAACTCATAAAGATGTTGATATGGTTGTTTTTACAGGGGATACAATTACTGGCAGGAGAATAATGGAACAATCCTCTAAAAGCGTAAAAAGAGTTCAGCTCGAGTTAGGAGGTAAGGCTCCATTTATAGTATTTGATGATGCCGACTTGGAAGCTGCAGTCAAAGGTGCTACTGCTGCAGCATTTGTAAATGGTGGACAGGACTGCACAGCAGCCACAAGATTGTACTTACATGAAAATATCTATGATAAGTTTATCAGTCAGTTTTTGAATGAAGTTGAAAGTATAAGAATTGGTGATCCAACAAGCAGAAGTACAGATTTAGGCCCACTGGTATCAAAAAGCCAGTTAGAAAATGTAGAAAAATATGTTCAATATGGCCTTGATGAGGGTGCTAAATTACTAGCTGGTGGCCGCAGGCCTAAGCTTGATAAACCATTTAACAATGGTTATTTTTATATGCCAACAATATTTGGAGAAGTTAAAGAGGATATGAAAATTGTTAAAGAGGAGATTTTTGGACCAGTTGTTACTATTCACAGCTTTTCTGAAATAGAAGAAGTTATAGAGAAGTCAAATGATGTTATTTACGGCCTTGGTTCTTCTGTATGGACAAAAGATATTAATAAAGCATTTAAAGTAGCAAATGCTTTGCGATTTGGTGAAGTCTGGATAAATGATCACCTGCCATTGGTATCAGAAATGCCTCATGGTGGTTTTAAACAAACTGGATTTGGTAAAGATCTTTCAGCTTATAGTTTTGATGAATATACAGAGATAAAGCATATATATGTTGATCTGACAGGTGAAAGGAGAAAAGGCTGGCATTATACAATATATGGAGATAACTAGTAAAGGGCTATAAAGGAGGCTTTTATAAAAATTAACATGGTGGCAAGCAACAACACTATCTTGTTAAATGAACGACCAGTCCCGTTCTAATGGAAAACAAGAAGAGGGCCTTTTAAGAAGTTTAAAGAGTAGACACGTCCAACTTATAGCTTTAGGCGGGATCATTGGTAGCAGTTATTTCCTTGGAAGTGGATATATTATAGATAAAGCCAAACCTGCTGCAGTTTTTGCTTATATTCTAGGCGGCGCAATTGTTTATATGGTGATGATATGTTTAGGTGAACTTGCTGTGGCAATTCCCAAATCTGGTTCATTTATATCTTATACCAATGACCTGCTTTCTCAAACGCTTGCATTATTGGATGGTCATACTGGACTACATGGGTTACATATGTTCCATCAGAAATGATTGCGGCTGGTATAATTATGCATAATTTTTTTTCCACAAATTTCACAAAACGTCAAAAACTTAATCGGGAAGAAAATAAATATAAACTATATTCCTGCCTATAGCAATGAATGGGAAATCAAAGTAATGTGTGGCCCTAATACATGCCCTGACTATATTACACTTGAAGGAATGAACTATTTGTTTGATAACAGTTTTAAAATTCAACTTAGTTCTAATAGGTCAGCATATAGATTAGAAAAAATTCACATTAACAATTTTTTTGCAAGAAAAGATGGAGGGGAAGGTGGGACACATCCTTCCAATATTATAGATCATGCTTATGGAATGCCTGGTGCGTTAAACATCTGTGGCAATACTCCTGTTTTACTTGCTGTTGATGGGCCAACTCTTGGTGGTAATATCTGTGCTTTTACTATAATAAAATCAGAGTTATGGAAATTAGGGCAAGGAACTCCTGGAAGAGATTCCATAAAATTTGTAAGTTTATCACGGGAAAGAGCACTTGAAGAATGGAAAAAATTCAAGTTATCCTTTCTAGAAAATTTTTAATCCAAGGAGGATTAAATGGATTTAAATGTAGACCTGGGTGAGAGTTTTGGAAGATACATTTTAGGGAATGATGCCGAAATCATGAAATATATTACCTCAGCTAATATAGCCTGTGGATTTCATGCAGGGGATCCAATGGTAATGAAAAAAACTGTAAAACTAGCTAAAGAGAATAATGTTGCTGTTGGTGCACATGTGGTTTACATGATAAACAGGGCTTTGGTAGAAGACGCATAGATATTTCAAAGGAGGAATTAAAGAATGATGTTTTATATCAAATTGGGGCACTTGCAGCTTTTTTAAGAACACAGAGTATGAGGTTTCAACATGTAAAACCTCATGGAATCTTATATAGAATGATAGAAGATGAAATAATTTATGCGGATGCCTTCTTAGAAGCAATTAAATCTTATGATTCAAATCTTTATATATTTATGGAAAGAGAAACAATTCTATGGGAAAAGGGAATAAACAATGGATTTAAAATGATCTCCAAAGTTTTTATTGATTTAGATTATAATGACGAGGGAAAATGGGTATTGGAAAAAATTAAAAAAAGCAAAATCACCACAAGAAGTTGTTGAAAAAGCAATTTTAGTTACTACAGAAAAAAAATTAAAACAATTTCTGGGAGATTTATCAATATGATTTGTGATACGATGTGTTGCCATGGTGATTCACCAAATGCAGTGGATATTGTAAAAAGAGTAAAGGAGGAATTTAATAAGAGGGCTATTGTGTTAAAAAATTTTTTATAATTTTTATATTAGAATACTATAAAAAATGTCTATAATAATTATAATTTATGTAAAAATGCCAATTATCATATTATAAGAATGATACTGGAGAAAAAATGGTAAAAAGTGTTTTAGCAACAATGCCTGGATTGGTTGCGCGAGTTGAAGTTAATTTGGGAGATAAAATTTTAAAAGGACAGGGAGTTGTAGTTTTAAATGTAATGAAAACTGAAATTGTAGTAGAATCGCCATTTAATGGCATTGTAAAAAAGATTTTATTAAAAGAATGGGATGAAGTAAAAATTGATGATCCATTAATAATTTTAGAAATATAAATCAATTTATAATGTTTACTAACTTATAGGAGTTCATTCATTGATTTCAATCTAATTTAATATTTAAAGATTAGAAATATATACTTAAAAAGTGGTTTTTTTGTATGACAATTAAATGTAAGATAAAATAATATATTTGTGATAGAACTGTAATATGTTAATTTGATATTGATGTTATCTTGTTTTTATATTGTAGTTTATTTAGGATATAATAAATTTATAAATAAAAAAATCATTGATATATTTGTAAATAGTGATAAATTGATAAACTCAGAAAACGTCATATATACAATATGCTTAGTTTTATGAATTAAAAAAGATTATAGGGAATATTTTTATGAACACATTTGAACAATTAGGGTTATCAAAAAACATATTGGAAGCTCTGAACAGAAAAGGGTTTGAAGAACCTACTCCAATTCAAGAAAAAGTAATACCAATATTGTTGAATAAAGACGTTGATATTGTTGGACAGGCTCAAACTGGAACTGGTAAAACAGCTGCATTTGGTCTTCCATTGATTGATATGCTGGATGAAGAGAAGGATTATATTCAAGCAATAGTTTTGACACCTACAAGAGAATTGACATTGCAAATTGCTGAAGAATTAAATTCTTTCAAAGGCAGGAAAAACATTAGAATTACGCCAATTTATGGTGGCCAATCAATAGAGTTGCAATTAAAGCGTTTGAGAGACGGCGTAGATATTATTGTGGGTACCCCAGGAAGAGTTATAGATCATTTAGGAAGAAAAACTTTAAACTTAGAAAAAATCAGTTATTTGATTGTTGATGAAGCCGATGAAATGCTTAATATGGGATTTATCGATGAAATAAAGGAAATATTAAAAAAAACAAATTCTAATAAAAGAACTCTATTGTTTTCGGCAACTATGCCGGCCCCAATTCTTTCGGTGGCTAAAAAATATATGAAAGAGTATGAATTTATTAAAGTAAAAGATAGCAATATTATTCCACCTTTAACTGAACAGATTTATTTTGAAGTTAATGAGCATGATAAATTTGA
>DHGE01000140.1:0-3254 GCA_002402635.1 Deferribacterales bacterium UBA4806 | reverse complement strand
GATAATGTTGCAACAAAACTGGCAGCTAGAGGATACAGAGTTAACGCCCTTCATGGAGACATTAGCCAACCTCAAAGAGAAAAGATATTAAAAAGTTTCAAGGAAAGACGTATAAATATTTTAGTTGCAACAGATGTGGCAGCAAGGGGCTTAGATATTAGTGATGTAACACATGTTATTAATTATACAATACCACAAAATCCAGAGAGCTATATTCATAGAATCGGACGGACTGGTAGAGCAGGTAAAGTAGGGACTGCAATAACTTTTGTTACTCCCGAAGAGTATAGAAGGTTAACTCATATAAAGAAATTAACTAATTCAGGACTTAAAAAGCGAAAATTACCTATTATTGATGATGTAATTACTGCTAAAAAGAATATTATAAGGGAAGAATTGGAATCAATAGTAGATAGTGAAATAAATGAGGAATTTTTAGAATTTGCAAAGGATCTATTAAATAACAAAGATCCATTAACTGTTGTATCAGCTTTAATTAAGAATATCTACCAAAGTGAACTTGATATAAATAAATATTCAAAATTAGAAGAAGTGAATATAGAAAAAAGTGGGAAAACTAGATTATTTGTAGCCATGGGCAGAAAAGACAATTTAACTCCAAAAAAGCTTGTTGAATTCATAAAAGAAAAGACTGGTACTAATCCTTCAAAAATAACGGAAGTTCAATTGTTTGATAATTTTTCATTTATTTCGGTGCCCTTTGAAGACGCAGAATCAATTCTCAATTTTTTTAGAAAAAACAAGAATGGTAGAAAACCAATAGTTACAAAAGCGAAGGCAAGAAAAGATAAAAAAGATATAGATTTGAATGTTTAATATATTAGCATATATATTGAGTGACTGATTTAAATTATTTAACATTATAAGGGCAGAGTTACTTCCCCTCTTACATTGTATCGTCTCTTGTTCTATTTATCATTTCTTTTAAGCTATTTTCTAGCATTTCTGGAAGTCCCAAAATTTTCGTATCCATAAAACCCTGGGTTATAAGTGTAACAGCTTCATCTTTTGATAAACCTCTTGCCATTAAATACTCAATTTCTTCTTCACCAATTGGTCCAATTGCTGCTTCATGAGATAACTTTGCATGTGTTGATTTGTCAGCTACGAGTTCTGGTATTGCATACATTACTGCATCTTTAGAGGCTAATATACCTCTGCAATCTAAATGTGCTTTTACTGTATCATTTTTACCTATTAGAGTACCCCTGGCATATATTGTTGCATTATCATCAACTATTGCCCTTGATACAGCCTGACCAGCTGTATTTTCACCAGTTAAAATGACCTTTGATCCAACATCTATATGAGAATCCTCTTTACCATATAATATTGAGTTAAATTGTGCTTTTGCATTTTTACCAATTAAATTTGCTGATGGAAACATTTGTATAGATTTCACTGGTTTTAAGAGCACATAATTATTTATAAATGTGGCATCTTCTTCAACTATGGCAGCTGACCTTGGCCTTACATGAAAGTCTTCAGCCCAGTTATGAATCATAGTGAATGTGAGTTTTGCACCTTTTTTAATATAGAATTCAGAAATGCCTATATGTAAGCCTTCTTTTACTTTAGGCGGTATGGCACATCCTGTTATGATCTGGGCTTCTGCTCCTTCTTCTAAAATTATTATATTATGAACGTTTTGTACTTTAGCATTTTCCTGTAACATTAAGCATGATTGAATAGGCTTATCAATTTTCATTCCAGGAAGCACTCTGATGAAGTAACCATGCATGGGTTTCAACTCTGCATTTGCAGTGTATTTGTCCTGATCCACATTTACTGCCTGCCACCAATATTTCTCCATTTCAGGGAATTTCTCCAATGCATCATTAACGCTTATTATTTCAATTTTATTTTCGTAGCTTGCCATAATTTTATTATAAATAACTGAGTGATCAATTTGCATATAAGTGCCTGACCTATTTTTCTCTGTAACATCAACTCCTGCGAGTAATGCTGCTTCTTTTATCTCAGTTGGCAATGTATCAAGTCCTTTATAGTTTCCCACTTCTGCAGCATCTTCATACATTTTTAAATCAATATCTATACCATAGGCTGCCTTTTTATTAACAGCCCTTTTTGCAAGATCTTTGTATTTTCTTGATAAATCTATTTGCATTGTTGACACCTCCTGTAACCGTATTTTCTCACTTCCTCTAAGATATCATTTGGTGTTCCTTCACATACTATTTTGCCATCTATTAGAATAAATCCTTTATTAGCATTTATATAATCTAATATGTATCCAGTATGTGTTACTATAATACCTGACTTCACTCTATTTTTAATTTTTTCTTCTTTTCCTAAGAGTTTATTTAAATTTTTACCAATAAGTGAAATGTTTTCAATATCAACTCCAGATTCTGGTTCATCTAATAGTATCAATTTAGGATCCTGACATAATAATTGAAATACTTCGGAACGTTTTAATTCGCCACCTGAAAAGCCAAAGTTTACTTCTCTCTCTAAATAATCCTTCATATCGATTGCTTCAGCATTTTCTTCTATTACCTTATTATCTTTGTGGCCTGGAATTATTGATGCTAATTCTTTTAAATTGACTCCTCTGATATAAGGTGGCTTTTGGAACATTATACCAATTCCTAACTTTGCTCGCTCATCAGGTGATAGGTTAGTAATATCAATTTCATTAAATAATATTTGACCATCTATTATTTTATACTTTGGCATTCCCATAATGGTATGTAGTAATGTTGTCTTACCGCCACCATTTGGTCCCATTAATATAACAACTTCTCCATCCTTAATGTTTAAATTAATACCTTTAAGAATAAGATTGTTACCTACCTGAGCATATAAATTTTTAATCTCTAACATAATAATTCACCTATTAAGATTATTTTTATCTTAATTTAATGAAAATATAAAAATAATCAAGTATAATTACTTAATTTTAGAATAAAAAAAGTGATTTGTAAAAAAAGCAGCCCTGAAAAGGGCTGCAGAAATGTTATTTACCAAGAAGGGTTAAAAATGTATTGTGGTGTTCTTCTTCATCTGATAATATTTCTTCGAACAGCCTTTTTGTAACAACATCATTTTCTTCAATTGCTATTTTGATGATATTTCTATAGAGATTAATTGCTTCTTCTTCATCTTTTAAATCTAAGTTCAACATTTCCTCAACCTTTTCACCAGCATTTATCTGTGTTGGTTTTGTCGTAGGTTTGCCACCTAGATAATCAAGACGTTCTGCTATTTTT
>DHGE01000162.1 GCA_002402635.1 Deferribacterales bacterium UBA4806 | reverse complement strand
GTTGTTAAAGAATGTTGATGAACTAAGCATTTTAATAAATAAATTTAAATTATAACAGGAGGTTCCCTTGAAAGGATTTAAAAATAAGAGTTTATTATTGATTCTTGTCTATCTCTTAACAATTGGCCATCTTTCAGCTTATGAAAATGGTTATTTAAACACAAAGGATAATTTTAAGGTTTATTATCAGATATGGACATCCCAATATACTGATGTAAATCTAATAATCATTCACGGTTATGGTGAACATTCTGGTAGATACAATGAACTTTCTTCTTTTTTAGCTGAGAGAAATGTTTCTACTTATGCAATAGACTTAAGGGGTCATGGGAGAAGTGACGGACAAAGAGGCGATATAGGTAGTCTTGAAGTTGTTATGTCTGACATAAGTAAATTACAGGGATTAATAAATAACAATAAAAAAACTTTTATTTTAGGCCATTCTATGGGGAGTATAATTGCATTAGATTATGCTTTAACATATCCTGAAAGTATTATTGGTATAGCCATATCAAGTCCTCCAATTGATGTGTGTATGAGATTTTTTAGTAGAGATATTTGTCTTGATAGATTTATTCCTGTGATGAATCCAATGTTAAGAATTATAACACCTGTTGCTGGCAATTTTGATATAGCAACTTTAGGGTCAATTGTTGGTCTGGGCGATCCTGAAAGCTTAACACCAGAAGATATGGTTATTTTTACTCATGATACAGAAATACAGCAATCTCACTTAGAAGACCCATTGCTACATGGTAGCTTAACAATTAACACTGGAAATGAGATTTTAAATGCAATGCAGCTTATTAATAAAAATATAAATAAACTTACAAAACCCACACTTATTCTATACGGTGAAAATGATGAGATTGTTGACACAGATGCAATAATAAATTTTTTTAACGAAATACCAGCTATAGATAAAAAAATTATAGGGTACCCTGGTTATGCCCATAATATTTTTGAAGAATTAGGCAGAGTTAAAGGCCCATTTACAGACCTTTACAAATGGTTAATACAGCATAAATAAAACTTAATAAATCATTTATTACCTAAGCTCAAACTATCATTTTGATAGTATTTCTAACATATCTGTTTCCAGAGATACTTTTGGTGATTCTATTATTCGCCCTAATTCTATTTTATCTTTAAAGAAAACAAATGTTGGCACATATTCTATACTATAAGTCGTTGACAAATCATTGGGGTCTTTTTTTTCTCTGTCAATAGAAATGATCCTTAGATTATCTTTATCAAAACCGATTTCATTAAGAACTTTAATAAAACGAGGAACATCTATTCTACTATCTGGACACCATGTTCCTAAAAATATTAAAATTTTTACATAGTCAATTTTCTCTTTTAATTGTTTTATGATGTTTTTATCTGGTTCATAATAATTATACTCCAAGTCAAACCATTCTTTGAATGGTGGAAGACTGAATGCATCAAGAGTTGTTTCTCCAATTAACATCTCTTTATTACTAATATTATCGTAAGAAATTCTATTGAATTCATCCATAGATAAACCTTCATTATAAATTAATATTATAAATATAAGACATACACAAATGTTTAAAGAATATAATTTATATGACATATTTAAGTTTATATTTTTAATTTCATTCTAACTTAATTGCACAAATAATCTAAAACACTCAATTAATATGGACACATAATAAGCAAGTATATATAATAATTTAAAATTAAAGTACATAAAAATTGTTAAGGTTATTATGAAAAACACAATCAGAGAATCTATGTTTTTTTGTGCCATAACGATTTTATTTTTTTATATTTTTTTACTATCAAGAATATCAATAGCCCAGGAAACAATATTATATAAAAACACACCAATAGACGTTGAGTATGTCAATATAAAATCATATGATAATACCACTCTCAGGGGTTATGTTTTTATACCATCTCATCAAATTAATTTACCTGCTGTAATAATTCACCATGGTTTTGGAAATGGAGCAAAGGGGAATTTCTATTTAACTCCAAAAACCTATTCTAATGGTTTGCAGAGCATGCCATTAGCTGAAGAGTTGGCCAAAGCTGGCTTTATATCATTTGTTTATGATCAAAGAGGAACAGGTGAATCAGGTGGTAAATTCTCTATTGAAAGTAGGATAAGTGATATTGGGTATATACTCCAATACATAAAAAAAGTTCCATATATCAACCCAAACAAAATAGGGATATTTGGTCATTCTCTGGGAGCCTATATTAGCTCCGTTGCAGCTGCTATGTATAAAGATTTTAAGGCAGCAACTTTATGGTCAACACCATCTAGTTTTGAATATATATTAAATGAACTCTTAGAGAACAGGGGTGACACTGAAAATATTATTAATATTACTTATGATACCTTATATAATGCCTCAGTAAATATATTGTACAATTTTCCAAAGGGGATAGTAGGAAATTTTTCAGAATTATTATATATACCAAATATACTCATAAATGATACTTTACAATATGTGTTAGAAAATATTAATTATCAAGCAACGCTTTCATTAGCATTGAATAACATAAGTTTTCTTCCCGATGTTGGAATAGGCATTTCAAAAAGTGAAGGGGGATACATAGTGTTTGGTAAAATGCGAACTTCTATTTACGACCTACTAAAGACAGTTGAAATTAGTAAAGCCATTAATCCTGAAATCTACATAAATAGAATAACACCTAGACCTTTGTTATTGGTTCATGGAAGTGAGGATGATGTTGTGCCAACATCTAGTTCAGAACTTTTATATAGTCTTGCAAAAGAGCCTAAAGAGATTAAAATAATAGAGAATACCGACCATAATTATCGTTCACCAGTGGATAAAAGAAATGAAGCCATTAATTATACTGTTAATTGGTTTATTAAAAATCTAAAATAGGTTAAACAATGGAAGGCATGCAGTTATACTTATTGCTACTCTAAATTATTAAATAATAGTATGCACAGCCTTCAAAGGTTGTCTTTATAAAACATTCCTAGAACTAGACCTAATAAGGTCAAGCTCTAGGAAAATACAATATTATTAACCACGCTCAACTGGTAACCCAGATTTTACCCAACTCCCAACAGTGCCTGCCTCAAGATAGTAGACTTCTTGAAAATTATATGTAACAGATACTAAAGCTGCTAAATAACCTCTAAATCCATCCTGGCAAGTAAAGACTACTGGATAGCTTAAATCAATATTTCCACTTTTTAATGCATCATTAACTCCTTGCAAAGGTATGGATGTGGAACCAGGTATGTGCAGTTGCTGAAATTCTACTGGAGATCTAACATCAATTACTTGGATAGAGGGATCTGAATTCATCATCTCTTGCAATTCAAAACCATTAATTGGGACAGGTTTTACACCTGTTGTTATTTCTGAAATATAATTTTGAATATTATAAAAAGTTTCCTCAAAAAATATTGGTGATGTAGGGATTCTCTGTTGAAAATTTTCATTTGTAGAAGTGGCTGAAATAATAGGTGTTAAAACAGATACAGCTCTTATCATCCCTAGCACAGCAGTACGTAAACCATTTTGCAACAAATTTTCATAAAACTGATAACTTTCCTTAACCAATTCTGATTCATCAGCTACTACTCCAATCCCATTCATCAAAGCTCTGTTGTCGGCAAAATTCCTTAAATTAAAATTTAATATAAATATACTAACTAAAACTAGAATTAACCATATTTTACTCATAATTGCCTCCATAAAATAAAAATTGAACTAATAAATTAAATGTCAAGTTATTTATATTTTTTCAAATTAAAATTAAATACTCCAATAAAACGCGGGTAATCAGTTTTTACTTTATAATATCAATGCTTAGTTGTTTAATATTTTTACCCTTTATTAATACTACAGATTATCAGAGAAAGAGCTTGTATTAAACAAGTTTAGTCAGGAAGTGCCTTTCCTTTTGTTTCTGGTGCAAAAAGCAGGACGACAATTCCTATTATATAAATTAACATAACCGCTGCAGCAGCTTTTGCATAATTGCCATCAAAAGCTCCAATTAAAAATCCTGTTATTATGGGACTGATTATAGTTGCAATCCTTGCTCCATTATAACATGTTGTCTGTGCAGTTGCTCTGATTTTTGTAGGGAATAATTCTGGCAAATAAACTGGAAAACCTGAAAATACACCATTCCCAATGAACCCAATTATTGGAGTTAATAATAAAAATAATATATAATTTTGAGCTAATAGATATATAGGTGGAATTATTAAAAGTCCTATTAAAAAATAAAATAAAAAGGCACCTCTTCTGCCCAGCTTATCAGTAATTGGCCAGAAAGCAAGTGCTCCCAAAATTGCACCAACATTTAGAAAAGTGATTGTCAAGAAAATACGACCATTTATATAATTGTCTGTAACTCCGCTTGATTTAGCAAGTGTTTCAATAATTGCTGGTATCCAATAGGTTGCTCCCCAAACCCCAAAAAGAGCTACAGTTGCAAGTAAAAGCCCAACTAATGTTCTTCGAATATATTTTTTACTGAAAAGAAGTATAAATGTGAAATGTGCATACTCCTTTTCTTCTTCTGTAACATAATTTTTTGTTTTCTTAAGCTCTATTCTACGTTTATGATCATTTAACCATTTTTCAGGTTCTTTTAATTTAAATCTTAAAAATACAGTAAGCAATGCTGGCAAAGCCCCAACATAAAATACATACCTCCAGCCATGTTCACCTACTAGATAATTTATAAGTGCTGCTAAAAAAAATCCCACTGGCCATCCCATTTGCATGAAACTCCCAGCAAAAGTTCTTTTATCGTCAGGCCAACTCTCTGCTAACAAAACTGCACCTACAGCCCACTCGCCACCAATACCAAAGCCTGTCAAAAACCTATAAAAAGCAAGCTCATGCCAGGAATGGGCAATACCTGATAGACCGGTCATTAAAGAATACATAAGAATGGTTAACAGTAGCGTCTTAACACGCCCTATATAATCAGCTAAAATTCCAAATAATATGCCTCCTAAAGCCGCACCAAAGAGTGTATATGACATGATAATTCCGCCATAGTGGCCTATAACAGTTCTGGTAACATTATCTCCTAATAATGTATGTAAAGCAGGAATCATCACAATGTTATATAACATAGAATCCATACCATCAAAAACCCATCCAAGCCAGGCTGCTATTAACACCAAATTTAGATAGCTTTTTTCTTTTTTATCAGGCATATAACCTCGGCTAACTTAATTATTTGAAAAATTTTAAATCATAAAAATATTTTTATGACATTTTCAGCTAAATTTCAATTAGCAATTTTTATATACTCGAATTTTAGAATATAGTTTTATATGATTTTTTTATTTATGTATATTATGCAGTTTTTAAAATTATAGAAAAATCTTCCTATTTATACATCAATAAAATAATATCAAGTTATTATTGAGAATATTTTCTGTCACTTATATTTAATCAAATATTCCAGTAATTATAAACTGATGATGACTATGAAGTATTATATTAATATGTTTTTACTCACAATTATTTTATTTATTACTTTTCTCACACTACTCAACCAGGTTCATGCAGAAAACAAAATTACTATTACCCTTGCAACTGACTCTACTTGGTCTCCCATGGAAATGGTTGATGAAAATAAGAATATTATAGGATTTGATATAGATTATCTAAATGCCATTGCAAAAGAAGTTGATATTAATGTGATATATAAAAATGTGGCATGGGACGGAATATTTGAAGGAATTGGAACAGGTAAATATGATGCCATAATATTATCTGTTACTATTACAGATGAACGAAAAAAAGTGATGGATTTTTCAAAACCTTACGTTAATGTGGGCCAGGTCCTTATAATACCGAGGTCTGTAAAAAATATAAAAAACTTATCAGATTTGAAAGGACAAAATGTTGGAGCTCAAATTGGAACAATGGGATCAATTGAAATAAAAAAAGTCAAAAGTCTACAATTAAAATCCTATGATGAAATTGGATTAGCCTTTGAAGATTTAATGTCAGGTCGCATACGCGGGGTAGTATGTGATCTTCCAACAACTGCAAATTATGTACTACAAAGAAAAGAATATAAAGAATTTCTTAAATAGTAGGAGAGCCTTTTACAAATGAATATTACGGTATTGCTATAAAAAAAGGTAATAAAAAATTACTTGAGTTACTCAATAAAGGAATAGATATTATAAAATCCAAAGGTATTGATAAACAGTTAGAAGCAAAATGGTTCAGGTAGTTTTATAGATCATCCATTCCTTTACATGTTAACCTTGTATTATGTAATTTTACCTCAAGCCTTTAAAACCATTCTCCCCCCTGTTGGAAATGAGTTTATTGCCTTATTAAAGGATTCTTCTCTTATATCAATTTTAGCTGTTGCAGATTTGTTAAGAAGGGGACGTGAATTTGCCTCTGAAACATTTACATATTTTGAGACTTATACAATTATCGCCTTAATCTACTTAATTATAACTTTGTTCTTATCAAAATTGGTTAGCTTAATGGAGGAAAAACTAAGTGATAATAAATAACAACAATGTTATAGTTGAATTTAAAAATGTTGTAAAATATTTTAGTAAATTAATGGTATTAAACTCAATCTCCTTGAAGATATATAATTCTGAAAAAGTAGTTTTAATTGGGCCTAGCGGATCAGGTAAAAGTACATTATTAAGAACTATTAATAGACTAGAAACAATTGATAGTGGAAATATACTTGTTAATGGTATTGATATTTATGATTCAAAAATAAATGTAAACAAAGTACGAGAAGAAATTGGAATGGTATTTCAATCCTTTAACATATTTCAGCATAAGACTGTCCTAGAAAATATAAATTTAGCCCAAATAATAGTTCGTAAAAGAACTAAAAAAGAGGCAAACGAAATTTCTAAAAAATTTCTACAAAAGGTGGGGCTACTTGATAAAATTAATGAATATCCAAGAAAGCTTTCTGGAGGACAATTACAAAGAGTTGCAATTGCCAGAGCTCTTGCAATGAAACCAAAAATAATGTTATTTGATGAGCCTACATCTGCTTTAGACCCAGAAATGACTGATGAAGTGCTTGATGTAATAGAACAACTTGCCAAAGAAGGTATGACTATGATTGTGGCAACACATGAAATGGGTTTTGCTAAGAAAGTTGCAGACCACATGGTTTTTATAGATGAAGGAGCAATAGTTGAAGAAGGTAAACCTGAGCAATTTTTTAATAATCCTGTACAGAATAGAACTAAAATTTTCTTACAAAAAATATTATAATTGAAATATAATAAACTTAAATAATAATCTTTCTGAATGTTTTTTGATGCAAGGGTGACAGGTATTCATAATATAAAAAAAATGTAATTATACATGTAACTACAACATAGGCAATTATCATATAAATTGATATATTGTATAGATAACCTATAAAGATGCCGCCTGCAAAAAAAGCTACACCATAGACAGTATTGAAAATACCATAGGCTGTACCTCTCTTTTCAGGTGGGGTCATATCAGCTATAGCTGCCCTCATAATAGTCTCATGAATTCCCATTAAAATTCCCCAGATGACTATACTGAAAATTAACATGTAGATGTTTGGAAAAAAGGCAAAAAAAGGTATCAAAATTGTCAAAACTGGAATTGTAATAAGCGTTTTCAATCCTTTCTTATCATAAACTCTACCAACAATTAACGCAGAAATAGCATCTAAAAGCATAGACAAGCTATAAAGTGCAGGTATATAAATATTTGCAAGCAAATGCTGCCTTTCTACGTAATAAGAAATAATCTGGTAATTTACAAAGCCAGCTGCTGAGAAAAAAATAAATATTGTATAAATCCAGAATATCTTCGGTAGGTTGATTTTACTTTTATTATAAAAATCATTCAAATCTTTTATATCATTTATTTTTTCATTTTCTCCAGGTTCCATCTTTTCAGCAAGCTTGAAGCTTCTTTTTGCATATAATAATGTGGCAAACATTAATATAGCTGGTATAAAAAGAAATAAAAAACCTGTGCTGTAATTGCCCTTATAGAAAAACACAGCTGAAAATATTAAAGGGCCAATGACTGCTCCAATCTGATCCATTGCCTCATGTATGCCAAATCCTGTTCCTCTACCCACTAATTTTGTTGCTTTAGAAAGTATAGCATCCCTTGCAGGTGACCTTAAAGCCTTGCCAATCCTTTCTAAAATAATAAATACAGCTGCAAACTGCCAGGTGTTAGTTAATCCTATTAAGGGTATTGCAAATATAAGAGTATAGCCTGAAAGCGTAAAAAACCAGTAGATTTTTAACTTATCTGATAGAAAACCCACTATAAAACGTATAAAATAGCCTATAAATTCAGAAAGCCCCGATATTAAACCAACTGTAAGTGCACTTGCACCTAATACAGCAAAATAAGGCCCAATTACTCCACGCGCCCCTTCATAGGTCATATCACCAAAAAGACTTACAACTCCCATAAGAATAATAAAATAGAAAGCTCTGTTTTTTAATTTACCTTCATCCATAAGAATATTTAATTCTTTTAAATATTCTTAGTCAAGTTTTTAATAAAGCATAAAAGTAAATTATAGCAATATAACTTGATAATGGACAATTAATTTTACATTTACTAATATAGTTATAAATACAAATGCCATATTGCATTTATTACAAAATAACTAATTAAGATTTAATATAAGGAGATTTCAAATGATACAGAAGTTAATATACTTATCATTTGCAGGAGCTTTAGGCACACTTTGTAGATATGAATTTACCAACATCATTCATAAATTAACTAACTTTACATACCCCTGGGGAACATTCTTCGTTAATGTTTCTGGTTGTTTTTTAGCTGGTGCTCTCTTTACTCTCTTTGAAGAACATATACCGCTCTCTGGAGAATTTAGAACTGTAATATTTATTGGGTTTTTAGGAGCCTATACAACCTTTTCTACATTTATATTAGAAACAGGCCAACTTATAAGATCATCAGAATATTTATTAGCAATATTAAATTTATTATTGCATAATATGTTAGGTTTAATGTTTTATATTGTTGGTGTTGTGTTAATTAAAATTTTATTTTGAGGTTTTATATGAAGAATGAAAGTGAAGCCTCTTTATTGAGAATTTTTATTGGTGAAAGTGACAAATATAAAAAGAAATCTCTCTATGAAGTAATTTTAGAAGAGGCAAGAAAAGCTGGTATGTCAGGAGGAACAGTTATAAGAGGATGCTTAGGATACGGAGCAAACAGTGTTATTCATACATCGAAAGTTTTAAGGCTTTCTGAAGACTTACCTATAATCATAGAAATTATTGATAGTGAAGAAAAAATAAAAAGTTTTTTGCCAAAAGTTGATGAGTTAGTAACAGAAGGTTTGGTAACTATAGAAAAAGCTCATGTAATATTTTATAGAGGAAATTCTAAAAAGTAGTTATTGTAATAAAGATTATTCACTCTATCTATCATCGATTTGTTTGTAATACCCAATTTATTACATATTTATTAGATACAACTGAATAATTATTCTTGATTTGGATTGAAAAAATGATCAAAAAGACTATTATAATACTAGGTGTATTAAAATTATGGAGGTGTAAAATGAAGAAGATATTATTAGTATTGTTTATGTTTGCATTGGCGATGCCAGCTTTTACACAGCAAATTACAGAGGAAAAGGCTAAGGAAACTGTTAAGAAAGCTCTTGCACAAGTATTGCCTGATTATGGTAAAGTCGATAGAGACGATGGATACTATGAACTGGAATACAAACTTATATACAATGGGAAGTTAGTATCTGAAGCTGAAAAAAAGATTAAACAAGCTCCTAATATGAAATCTGGACAGTTGCTTTTAGACTTTGAAAAAGAATTAAAATCTAAAATCAAATCTGCTACCATAGAAAGTACTAAATTTGACAGGGAAGATAATAAATGGGAAGTTCACTTGTATATCCCTGGGATTAAAATAGATGAATTTGAGGTAGATGCGGCTACAGGTGAAATACTAGCTGATTAATTATTATAACAGATAGTTTATTTAAAAAAAGCCCTGATAATGAATCAGGGCTTTTTTTATTTATAATCAAATATTTTTATTATCTGAAAAAGAATTAAATAAGAAAGTCCCTTGCACAATAAAATATAATAAAAATTGAATTAACTATTTTATATAAATAAATAATTATATTATAATAGGTGAAAATATTGTGAGGTTTATAGTGGAAAAACATAATGAAGGGGCGTTAAGATTCAATGTTAAGTTTAAGGAAGAAAGAAGAGAGTTATTTAGATAAAATAGATAAGATAATATACTGGAATAAAATAAAGAGGATACTTAGATAAAAAAGTATAGGCGGACGAAGAATGCAGCTGGTAGTCCAGCATATCCACCACTACTAATGTTTAAGATATTACTTCTCGAAAGATGGGGGAAGCTCAGTGATTCCCAAGTAGAATATGCCTTAAAGGATAGATTTTCATTCATAAGGTTTGTAGGGTTTTCAGTTAAGAACAACAACACATTTTGAAGTGGAATACTCAGTAGGTTCTGATGCCAGGTGGTTAAAAAAGGCAGCCTTAATGGTGATATAAATAGGTTAATTAGATGAATGAAACAACAGTATTTAACGACATAATACTAAAATTATGACAAAAAATCATAAAACATATGGAATTTTAGGAAATAGGAATTTGTGAGAAAGTCTTTAAATCTAAGTATTGCTAACTATGTTAATTTTAAGTGACGCTTTTCCTTTTGTCATTCAAATAGTTTCACAGGTTTTTATTTCCAGAAGCTTTACTTTAATAGAATATTATTCTATTATAATAGTATAATATTTATTGAGGCTATCTAAATTAAAAGGAGGTTAATAAATGAAGATATCAACTGAAAAATTAATTTCTATTTATGAAAAAATGTTTCGCATTAGAGCCTTTGAAGAAAAAGTTGGAGAACTCTTTGCTAAGGGAAAGCTTGCTGGTTTTGTGCATTGTTATGTTGGAGAAGAAGCAGTTGCTGTTGGTGTATGCCAGAATTTAGATGATAAAGACTATATTACTTCAACTCATAGAGGTCATGGTCATTTAATCGCAAAGGGGGGCATAACAAAATATATGATGGCAGAACTTTATGGCAAATCAACAGGCTACTGTAAAGGTAAAGGTGGATCGATGCATATAGCTGATGCTTCTAAAGGAATACTGGGAGCAAATGGGATAGTAGGTGCAGGATTCCCTATTGCAACAGGTGCAGGACTTTCTTTTAAATATCAAAAGACTGATCAGGTTGCAGTTTGCTTTTTTGGTGATGGAGCTTCTAATAGAGGTACATTTCATGAATCACTAAATCTTGCCTCTATTTGGGATTTACCTGTAGTCTATGTCTGTGAAAACAATATGTATGGTGAATTTACACCACAAAGTAGACACCAAAAAATTAATAACATTTCTGATAGAGCAGCCTCCTACGGTATAACTGGTGTAAGCGTTGACGGCAATGATATATTTGCTGTATATGAGGCAGCATCTCTTGCAATTGATAAAGCACGTAAAGGTGGAGGTCCAACACTTTTGGAGTGCAAAACATATAGATATAGAGGGCATTTTGAAGGAGATCCTCAGGAATATAGAACTAAAGAAGAGATAGAGGATTGGAGAAGGAAGGATCCTATTATCAAATTAAAAAAACATTTATTAGAAAACAAGATTTGCGATGAAACGAAAATAAATAAATTAGAAGAGAATATTAATAAAGAAATATTAGAAGCTGTAGAATTTGCTGAAGAAAGCCCCAATCCAAAACCAGAGGAAGCATTAGAGAATGTTTACACAGATATTATTGAGGAGGCAAGAAAATGAAAGAGATGACATATGGAAAAGCAATTTGTGAAGCAATAGCCTATGAAATGAGAAGAGATAAAAGTGTTTTTGTTTTGGGTGAGGATGTATCAATTGGTGTTTTTGGAGTAACCAAAGATTTATTCAAAGAATTTGGCCCATCAAGAGTAATGGATACACCAATAACAGAAACAGCTATAATTGGTGCAGCTGTTGGGGCAGCAGCCACAGGGGTAAGGCCCATTGCTGAAATTATGTTTATGGATTTCATAGCTGTTGCAATGGATGAAATTGTTAATCAAGCAGCTAAAATGCGCTATATGTTTGGTGGTAAAATCACTTTACCCCTTGTTATAAGGTGTGCTGCAGGGGCTGGAATTCAGGCAGCAGGACAGCACTCCCAGAGTTTAGAAGCCTGGTTCACTCACATACCAGGTCTAAAGGTGGTCTATCCTTCAACACCTGAGGATGCCATAGGATTATATTTATCTGCAATTAGAGATGATAACCCTGTTATCGTTGTAGAAAATAAATCTTTATATGCAGTAAAAGGAAAAGTTGAAGATGAATTTAAGCCAATTCCATTAGGTCGTGCGGAAGTTAAACGAGAGGGTGATGATGTTACAATTTTTGCGACAGGTGCTTGTGTTAGTAAAGCAATGATGGCAGCAAATGAATTAGAAAAAGAAAATATAAACTGCGAGATTATTGACCCAAGAACACTTTTCCCTTTTGATAAGGAAACTCTTTTTAAATCTATTGAAAAAACTAATAAAGTTATTTTAGTAACTGAGGAAAATAAAAGAGGGGCTTTTTCTGCTGAAGTAGCAGCTTTGATTGCTGAAGAGGCCTTTGATTATTTGGATGCACCAATAGTTAGAATTGGAGCAATTAATACTCCCGTACCATTTTCAAAAGTTTTAGAGGAATATTATCTCCCCTCTGTAGAGGATATTAAAAAGGCTGTCAAATCAATAATGTAGGAGTTAAAACATGCCTGAGTATATAGTAATGCCAAAATTAGGCTTAACCATGGAATATGGAACAGTAACAAAATGGATGAAGAAAGAAGGTGAAGTTATTAAAAAAGGCGATGCAATAGCTGAGATCACAACAGACAAAATTACAAATGTAGTTGAGGCATATAGCAATGGGATGCTGGGAAAAATTTTAGTAAAGGAAGGATCTAATGCTAATGTAGGAGAACCTATTGCTATCTTGATTAAAGAAGGAGAAAAACTTGATAGCATAGAGATAGAAAAGGGAAAAAAACAAGAATCCCTTGATAGTACAAAAACAGAAAAAGGAGACAGGATAAAGGTAAGCCCCATTGCAAAAAAAATAGCTGCTGAATTTAATATTGATTTAAGTTTGGTCACTGGAACTGGCCCTGGAGGACGCATTACTAAAGAAGATGTTGAAGATTATGTAAATGAAAAAAAAGAAAAAAAGGAAGAACCATTTGAAAAAACACAAGAGAGTAAGACAAAAATACAGAGGGAAGCAAAGCGTATTAAACTAACAGGCGTTAGAAAGATAATTGCTGAAAGAATGGTTCAATCTGTCAGAGAAATACCACATGTAACTGAACACATAAGAGTATCTGTAGATGAATTACATTCCTTAAAAGATAAACTAACTACTTCACTAGAAATAAAACTAACATTTACTGATTTAATTGCAAAAATAGTTGTAGAATCTATAAAAGAGTTCCCACTTATAAATACAACACTTCAAAATGATGAAATAATTTACTTGAATGATATCAATTTGGGGATTGCCGTTGCGACAGAGAAAGGTTTAATTGTCCCAGTAGTAAAAAATGCAGGTGACATAAAATTTTTAGAACTTGTAAATATCATTAAAGAATTAACTTCAAAGGCAAAGGATTCAAAGCTAAGCTTAGATGATTTGGAAGGGGGCACATTTACAATAACAAATTTAGGAATGTTCAATATTGATTCCTTTACACCAATTATATTCCCCGGTCAGACTGCAATTTTAGGAGTAAATACTATTTATGAGGAACTTCGTTATCGTGATGAAAAAATTGTAACTGAAAAAGTTATGAAATTAAGTCTTTCATTTGATCACAGAGTAATAGATGGTGCAGATGCTGCCAAATTTTTGAGCATTTTAAAAAGAAATTTTGAGAACCCTTTGAAATGTTTTATAATATGAGGAAAATACATGGATTATGATGTAATTGTTATAGGAAGTGGCTCTGGAGGGTATACTGCAGCCATTAGAGCATCCCAGTTAAATTTAAAGGTTGCAATTGTTGAAGAAAGAGACTTAGGTGGAACATGCTTAAATAGAGGGTGCATACCTACAAAAGTAATGTGTCATGCTGCAAATCAAATAGATTCTTTTAAAAAATCCTCTGAATTCGGGTTTGATGTAAGTTATAATTTCAATTTTTCAAAGTTAATAGATTTTAAAAATAAAACAGTGAGAAAGCTTTCAAAGGGTGTGGAAACGCTGTTAAAATCTAATAATGTAACAATTTACAGGGGCAAGTCTGAATTTTTAGATAATAATACTATTAAAACTAATAACGACACAATTTCAAGTAAATATTTTATTATAGCAACAGGAGCAAGTCCAGTAATCCTCAATATAAAAGGTTTTAGTAATGATTCTGTTTTAGACAGTGAAGCTCTTCTAAATTCAGAGCATCTACCAAAAAATATAATAATCATTGGTGCAGGCATAATAGGGCTTGAATTTGCATCAATATTCAACGAATTAGGTTCAAAAGTAACAGTGGTAGAACTTTTAGAAGAATTTATGCCGTTTATAGATAAAGATATTTCAAACATTTTGTATAAAAGTATGAAGAATAAGGGTGTTACTTTTTATTTGAATTCAAAGGTCGATGAAATTAAGGAAAAAGCAGCTTTAATTATAAGTAATGGGGTAAAAATAGAAGTTGAATTTGATAAAATCCTGATGGCTGTTGGAAGAAAACCCAATCATAGTGGTTTAGAAAAATTAGCTACATTGTTTGAAAATGGAAAAATTACTGTTAATGAAAAAATGCAAACAAAAATTGATAATATTTATGCAGTAGGTGATGTTGTGGGTCCCTACCAATTAGCACATGTTGCCTCATATCAAGGAATTGTTGCTGCAACAAACATTGCAGGCATAAATAAAAAAGCAAGTTACAAAGCTGTTCCATCCTGCGTCTATACTAATCCTGAAATTGCCTGGGTTGGACTTACTGAATCTCAGGCTAAAAAGAAGTATGGTAATGTTAAAGTTGGTACTTTTCCATATTTTATTTTACCAAGAGCTGCCTTAGAAGGTGAAAGAGAAGGTTTGATAAAAGTTATAGCAGATGAAAAATACCACGAAATTTTAGGAGTGGAAATTGTTGGGAAAAATGCCACTGAGTTAATACATGAAGCTGTTGTGGCAATCATGGCAGAATATACAGTAGATGCATTTGTTGATATAATACATGCACATCCAACCCTTTCAGAAGGTATAAAAGAGGCTACAGAGGACCTTTCAGGCTTTCCCATCAATAAACTAAAAAATGTATAAAATTGGCGTTATCGTTAATCCTGATGCAGGCAGAGACATAAGAAGATTGT